>NZ_JAKGTG010000011.1:0-111771 GCF_022324845.1 Clostridium sp. YIM B02506 | reverse complement strand
AGTATACCTCTTTTTAGCAAAAATAAATTCAAAAAAATTATTGACTTTTTATAACTGGTCTAAAGAATAAAAAAAACCGCCAGATATATCTGACGGCAAAGGCCTACGTAGCCTCCAAAAGGTATTATTATTATATTCACATTTTTTAGTTTTTATTCTTTAACATCTCAGCTATTGCTGCTATACTTCCTAAAGATGAAAGTGTTTCATTTGGAAGTATAAGTTTGTTTGCTGGATTTTTAGACATTTCTTTTAATGCCTCAACTTGTTTTAGAGCTATAACTGTTTCATTAGTACCTGATTCTATTATAGATGCATTTATTTTTCTAATAGCTTCAGCTTCAGCTACTGCAACAGCCTCAATAGCTTTAGCTTTACCTTCAGCCTCAAGAAGTTGTGACTCTTTTAATCCTTCAGCTCTTCTTATATTAGCTTCTTTTTCAGCTTCAGCTTGTAGAATCTTTGATTGCTTATCACCTTCTGCTCTAGCTATTGCTGATTGTCTAGCACCTTCTGCTTCAAGTATAACAGCTCTCTTATCTCTTTCAGCTCTCATTTGCTTTTCCATTGCTTGTTGAATTTCTGCTGGAGGAATTATATTTTTAATTTCTACCGAAAGAATTTTAATCCCATAAGCATCAGTTATATCATCAACAACTTTTAATAGTTCTTGATTAATTATATCTCTTCCTGATAAAACTTCATCTAAAGTCATGTTACCTACAATATTTCTCATATTAGTTATGGTTGAATAAATTATACCTGATTTAAAATCTTCTATGTTATAAACAGCATCTTTTGCATTTAAAACTTTAAAGAAAATAACGTTATCTATAGATATTTTAACATTATCCTTTGTAATAACTGCTTGAGGTTGAATATCTAAAATTTGTTGTTTTGTAGAAACTTTTCTTCTAACAAAATCTACAAAAGGTATAGTAAAGTGCCAACCTGGCTCTAAAACTCTATAAAATTGTCCAAACCTCTCTAATACATATAAATTACCTGTGTTTACTACCTTTACAGAACTAAGTATTATTGATAGTACTATTACAGCAATAACAATAACAATAATTAAACCAATTAAACCTTCCATTTAAAGTTCTCCTTTCAATTTTTCAATGATAATTTGGTTTCCTTTTAATTCGATAATTTCAAAACTATCTCCTTTATTTATTATTTCTCCTCTATTTATAACTCTCCATAAAACTCCATCAAGTGTTATGCTTGATTTTTCAATAATATCTTTTTCTGATTTATGGATAGTTCCAATAAATTCTTCTTCTCTAGTTTTAATTTGTTTTATATTTACTTTGAATTTTTTTCTAGCCCAAGGATATCCAATAGCTATAGCTATCAAACTTGAAATTAGAAAAATTACTATTTGTAGCTCTAGCGGTGCTCCTAATATCAATGAAGCCAATGCTACAAGTGCTCCAATTCCAAACCAAACAAATAGAAAAGATGAAGTAAATACATCTACTAAAAGAAATGTAAGAGCTATAATGATCCAAATGATTATAATCGCCGTATTCAATTAATTACCTCCTTTTTTCTTTATATCTATACTATACACTAGTTACAGATTATTTACAACTTATTTTTAAACTCTTTATAGGTTTTTTTATACTATATTAAGCAATTTAGCATAGTCTTTCTATGTTTTTTGTTGATTTTCTTATATTTTCTAATTATTATAAATTTATATAATAAATTTAATGGAACTTTGTCCTTTGGATAAAAAGATAGAATTTCAGCATATTAAATTTAAATAATAATTTTTGGAGATGATGTTATGGATTTTGTAAAAGTCGGAGCTGCTTGCCCTAAGTTAAGGGTAGCTGACGTAAATTATAATGTTGAAAATATTATAATTCAAATAAATGAAGCCTATAAAAATAATACTAAATTATTAGTTTTTCCAGAACTATCTATTACCTCTTATACTTGTGGAGATTTATTTACTCAGAAAATATTAATAGAAAAAGCTTATGAAGGTTTGCATACCATATGTGCAGATTCTAAAGATAAAGATATCTTGATTATTGTAGGAGCACCTCTTTTATATAATTATAACCTATATAACTGTGCTTTTGCAATTTTTGAAGGAAAGATACTTGGCATAGTTCCCAAATCCTTTATTCCTAACTATACTGAATTTTATGAAAAAAGATGGTTTACTGAAGGCTTAAATCTTTTAGATAAAAAGGTTGATTTGTTTTTCCAACAAGATATCCCTTTTGGAACCAACCTAATATTTGGTTATAAAGACCTTAAGGTTGGAATCGAAATTTGTGAAGACCTATGGGTAGCTATACCTCCATCTTCTCAGCTTTCACTTATGGGCGCAAATATAATTTGTAATCTTTCTGCCTCAAATGAACTAGTATCTAAAAGTACTTATAGAAAACTACTTGTAGAAAATCAAAGTGCTCGCTGTATGGGAGCTTATATTTATGCTTCAGCAGGAGTTCATGAATCTACTACAGATTTACTCTTCTCCGGTCACTTATTAATTAGTGAAAATGGAGGAACCGTAAATGAAAACGAAAGGTTCCAAAGAGAAAATGAAGTATTATATGGATTTATAGATATATTTAAACTTAATTCGGAAAGAAGTAAAAATATAAGTTTTAGGGATTCATCAAAAATATTAACTAATGAGCCAAAATTAATACCTATTTCTTTTAAAGATACTTCAATAAAAAACTTTGATAGATTTATATCTAAACATCCTTTTGTTCCTTCTGCAGAAAAAGAAAGAGAAATTCGCTGTAGAGAAATATTTAATATTCAATCTTCAGCTTTAGCAAAAAGATTAGAACATACAAAGTCTAAAAAAGCTGTAATAGGTATATCTGGAGGACTAGACTCCACTCTAGCCTTACTTGTAATAGTAAAAACCTTTGATTTATTAGGTTTAGATAGAAAAAATATCTTAACTATTACTATGCCTGGTTTTGGAACAACTGATAGAACTTATAATAATGCCTTAACTTTGTGCAAAGAACTTGGTTGCGATTTAAGAGAAATAAATATTGTTGAAGCTTGCTTAAAACATTTTGAAGATATTGGCCATGATAAAAACATACATGATGTAACTTATGAAAATGTTCAAGCAAGAGAAAGAACTCAGATATTAATGGACTTAGCTAACAAAGAAGGCGGGATACTAGTTGGAACAGGAGATCTTTCAGAGCTTGCTCTTGGATGGTGTACTTATAACGGAGACCATATGAGCATGTATTCCGTTAATACCTCAATACCAAAAACCTTGGTTAGATATTTAGTAAAATACGTAGCTGATTTTGAGTCATCAAAAGAAGTTAATGAGACTTTACTTGATATATTAGATACTCCAGTTTCTCCTGAACTTCTTCCTAAAGATGAAAATGGTGAAATTGCTCAAAAAACAGAAGATATAGTTGGTCCTTATGAACTTCATGATTTCTTCTTATATCATTTTATAAGACATGGTTCCTCTCCTGAAAGGATTATGTTCTTAGCTAAAAATGCATTTAAAAATGATTACTCTGAAGAAGTAATAAAAAAATGGTTAGATAAATTTTTATGGAGATTTTTCTCTCAACAATTTAAAAGAAGTGCACTTCCTGATGGTCCAAAGGTTGGTACAATATCATTATCACCTAGAGGAGATTGGAGAATGCCATCAGATGCTTCTCCAAACAGTTGGTTTTAATAAAGTTAATATAAGCATAAAGAGACGGGCTAATAAGTTTAGCCGTCTCTTTCAATTTATAAAAATTCTTTATCTATAAATATCTACTATCAAACCTTGAATTTCATCTATAGTAGAAGCAATATTTAAATTTTCTCTCTCTTCACTTAAAAGCATATTAGTTAGCTCTTCAAGTTTTCCATCTATGGTATCTACAGTTAAGAAATATTGTGTCTGCCAGAAACTAACATCTTTTTTTAAGTCATACATGTATTTTAAAATAGATTCAAGATAATCTTTAATCATTCTTTTATAAGCAGCTACGTCAGCATAGGTCTTTGTTAAAACTAATCTATTTCCTCTTTTTTTGATATCGTCTATCATCCTTTTAAGTTCTTCACCTGATCTTCTATCTCTTGCTTGATTAAAGCTTTGAGAAAAATCTTTTCTAGAACTCGAAATTTTTCTCTCAGTATCTATTCTAGTATTTTTTCCGACTCTTTTAATCTCCACCTACTACTCACCTCTAAAACAATTATAATCTAAAGTTAAATTAATTTAAATATATATATTTAGAATAGCTAAAAGCATTTTTTTCATAATATTCAACAATATAACAACGTATTTTTTTAGTCTATTATATATATTCTATAAATATATACTATTTTATAAATTAAAGAAAGGTGGTAATTTATATATGTGGTTTTCAAAAACCTCTGAGACAGTTTTAAAAGAATTAAATTCGAATATTTCCACTGGTTTAAGCGATGAAGAAGCGAAAAAAAGATTATCAGAGTATGGACCAAACAGACTTTCAACTAAAAAGAAAAAAACTTTGCTTCAGCTTTTTATTTCTCAACTTGCAGATGTTATGATATATATTTTGTTTGGTGCTGCAATAATTTCAGCCATGGTTGGAGAAATAAGTGATTCTATCATAATTCTTATAGTTATTTTTATTAATGCAATTATAGGAGTTGTTCAAGAGTCTAAGGCAGAAAAGGCTTTAGAAGCATTAAAAGAACTGTCAACACCTAAAGCTATTGTTAAAAGAGGTGGTGAACTAAAAGAAGTCCCATCTGAAGAAGTAGTGATTGGAGATATAGTTGTAATAGATGCTGGTAGATTCATTCCTGCGGATTTAAGACTTATTGAAAGTGCTAATTTAAAGATTGATGAAGCTGCTTTTACCGGTGAATCTGTTCCCGCAGATAAAGATGCCATGATAACTATCGAAAAAGATAATGTTACTATTGGGGATCAGCACAACATGGCTTTTATGTCCACTCTTGCAACCTATGGTAGAGGAATTGGTGTTGTTGTTGGAACTTCTATGGACACTCAAATAGGTAAAATTGCTAAAATGATAGATGAGGCTGAGGAAGACACTACACCTCTTCAAAAAAGACTTGCTCAATTAGGTAAAACTTTAGGTTTTGCTGCAATTTTTATATGTGGTTTAATTTTTGTTATAGCTTTATTCCAAGGCAGAGATATGCTTGAAATGTTTTTAACTGCAATAAGCCTTGCTGTTGCCGCTATACCAGAAGGTCTTCCAGCTATTGTTGCTATAGTATTAGCAATGGGCGTACAGAGAATGATTAAAGAAAATGCTATTATTAGAAAGTTACCTGCTGTTGAAACTCTAGGTTCAGTAAATATAATATGTTCAGATAAAACTGGTACCTTAACTCAAAACAAAATGACAGTAACTAAGTTTTATGCAGATAACTCTTTATTAAATATTGATAATATAGAATTAGAAAAACCTTCAAATAAGCTTTTAGTCCATGGAATGATTTTATGTAATGATGCTACATATACAGAAAAATCTAAAACAGGTGATCCTACAGAAATAGCTTTATTAGAAGCTGGTGTTAAATATAACTTATTTAAAGAAAGCTTAAATGACCAATTTCAAAGGATTGATGAAATTCCTTTTGATTCTGACAGAAAGCTTATGACAACAGTTAATAAACATGAAGGTGGCTTAAAGGTATTTACTAAAGGTGCTATAGATAGCATATTAAAAATATCGAATAAGGCTTTACTTGGAGAAGATATAGTTGACTTAAATGATGAAGTTAGAAAATCCATTTTAAAGGCAGCAGATGAAATGTCAGATGAAGCTTTAAGAGTACTCGCTTGTGCTTATAAGGAAATTGATTCTTCTAATGTATCTATAGACTCTTTAGAAACAAATCTTATATATGTTGGTATGATGGGAATGATCGACCCTCCTAGACTTGAAGTTAGAGATTCTATTAAACTATGTAAAAGTGCAGGCATCACTCCTATTATGATTACAGGTGATTATAGAAACACAGCCTTTGCAATAGCCAAAGAACTTGGAATAGCTGAAAGTATAGATGAGACTATTTCAGGAGATGAAATTGATAAGTTTACTGAAGAAACCTTCAATGAAAATATAAAAGATTATAAAGTATTTGCGAGAGTTTCGCCAGAACATAAAGTTAAGATAGTTAAAGCATTTAAATCTCATGGAAATATAGTTTCTATGACTGGTGATGGTGTTAATGATGCTCCATCACTGAAAACAGCTGATATAGGTGTTGCTATGGGAATTACAGGTACAGATGTAGCTAAAGGAGCCGCAGACATGATTCTTACAGATGACAACTTTACGACAATTGTTTCAGCTGTAGAAGAAGGTAGAAATATATATAACAATATAAGAAAATCTATTATTTTTCTTTTAAGCTGTAATTTTGGTGAAATTGTAACTTTATTTGTTGCTATACTCCTTAACTGGGATACACCACTTCTGCCTATACACATATTATGGGTTAATCTTATAACTGATAGTTTTCCTGCCCTTTCTTTAGGTGTTGACCCTGGAGATAAAGGTGTTATGAATGATCCACCTAGAGATCCTAAAGAAAGCTTATTTTCAGGCAGGTTTGGAGTTCTTTTAGCTATTAATGGTGCAATTATGGGTGCACTTACTCTTGTTGCATTTAGAGTTGGAGAACATTTATATCCCGATTCATTAATGCATGCTCAAACCATGGCATTTGTTGTTCTTGCTGTTTCACAATTATTTTATTCTCTAAGTGTTAGAAATCCTAAAAAAACTTTATTTGAGATAGGTCCACTTACAAATAAATATCTTTTAGGAGCTATATGTGTAGGTATATTACTTCAATTATCAATAATCTCTATACCTCCTATTGCTCAAATCTTTAAGGTATATACACTAACAGCTAGAGATTGGGGATTTGTTATATTATTATCCTTAATTCCTTTTATATTAAATGAATTAATAAAAATTCTTTTTAGAAAAAGATAAAAATAAGCTGTGCACCTTGTTAATTATTGTGCACAGCTTATTTTTTCTATTATTTTTGAGTAAATACTATGTTTCCATTTATATCTGTTCTTAATATTTTAGTTTCTAAGGTTTTTAATCTATCAATTACAGCTTTATCAGGACTTTCTTTTCCATCACAATTTATAACTGTATATTTAGGATTTACCTTCTTTAAAAACTCTTCTGAAGAAGAAGTATCAAGTCCATGATGCCCAAGTTTAAGAACATCTATATTTTCTATTTCCTTCATGTCTAATAACTCTTTTTCTTCATCAAACTCACAATCAGCCATAAATAAATAACTATTTTTATTTATATCTCCTCTTATAACTAAAGAATCATTGTTTTCTAAAGACTCATGAGGTTTTGATGGTAATAATACCTTTAAGCTCAAACCATCTTTTTCATAGGTCCATCCTTTTTCTATAATTCCAAAAGAAGTATTAGTATTTATTAAAGATTTAATTGCCTTAACTCTCTCCTCTTCAACTACATAAAACTTAGGAACATATACAATATCGGTTTTAATGTTTTTAGTTATATCATAAAGCCCCCCATAATGATCTCCATGGTAATGAGTTAATATAATAAAATCAAGCTTTTCAACTCCTTGATCTTTTAAATATTTAATCACCTTACTACTTTCAGTTTTATCTCCACTATCTATAAGATAATTCTCATCTCCATTTTTTATTAAGGCACAGTCACTTTGCCCTACATCTATAAAATGTACTTCTGGTTTGTTTTCAGTTGCACTTACTTTGATATTTATAAAAGAAAATCTACATGTTAAAAATACTAATAACCATATTATGAAAAATAAAGATATATGCTTTTTCTTCATTTAAAAGCCTCCCTTCTTCAATTAGTATTTGTATTTTTATCTTATAAATGCAAAAAAGCTCAGTTAAACTGAGCTTTAATTTTACTTTAAGTACGTACCATCTTCTTTTTGTTCTATTACGCCTTCCTTCATAAGACCACCTAAAGACATTTTAAAATAATTTTTACTAGCATTAAATATTCTTCTTATGTCCTCAGGAGATGATTTATCATTAAACGGCATAAATCCATTATTATCATTTAAGTACTTTAATATCTTTTCTGTAAGAACTTCTCTTTCATCTAGTTTTCTCTTCCTAGGAGTAAGTCCTAAAGTTCCATCTTCATATATTCTTCTAATCCTAACACTTACTTCTGAACCTATGGCTATATACTCATAATACTCATTTTTAAGAATTAAACCTTTGTATTTGCTTTCAACTGCAACCTTAAGTGTTCCATTTTCATTAATTTCATATACTATGCCTTTAACTTCTTGATCTAACACATATCCTTCTGCTATATCTAAATAGTCTTCTATATCTGTAGTAGCTGCTAATCTTCCTGTTTTATCAATATACATATATAATAAATATTTATCATTAACATTTAATTTGTATAGTTGTTCTTTTAAAGGGATTAACACATCTTTGCCTATTCCTATATCTGCAAAAGAACCTATATTAGATTCATCTACAACCTTAAGATATGCTAAATTAAAAACAGTAGCTAAAGGCTTTTTTAATGTTCCTATTATTCTATCTTCTGAATCTCTATATATAAAAACTTCTATCTTTTGTTCAACTTCTAGTGTTCTGCCTGTTAAACTTCCCTTTGGAATTAATATTTCTTGTTCACCATCTGTAACAAAAACTCCAAAATCTCTTACTTTAACAACTTCAAGTTCATTATATTCACCTAGTTTAATCATTTTTCCTCCAAATGTTCATTTACTTATATTTTTTTGATAGCTTAATGTACTCTATGCTATGCTCTTTAAGTCCATTTCTTTCTTCTTGATTTAGTATTCTTACAACCTTAGCTGGAATGCCAACACATAAAACGCCTTCTGGTATGTTAGCATTTTCTTTCACTAAAGCGCCTGCTCCTATAATAGTATTTTTACCAATTTTAGCTCCACTTAAAACAGTTGCTCCCATTCCAATTAGAACCTCATCTTCTATATCGCATCCATGTAATATAGCTCCATGGCCCACTGTAACAAAGTTACCTATAGTCACCTTATGTTCATCCACATGAATAATTGAATTATCCTGAACATTACTACCTTCACCAATTTTTATACTATTTTCATCTCCTCTTATAACAGCACCAAACCATATAGAAGAGTCTTTACCTATCTCAACATCTCCTACTATTGTGGAATTCTCAGCAATAAAGGTCCCCTCATGAATCATTGGCTTTTTATCTAAAAACTCTTTAATCATAATTTCCTCCTTTTAGCATAAAATTACTATCCATCATATTATTATATAATATATAAATACTTTTTGAAAGAAGGACTCCAATGGGTAGTAAAGAAAATATTTTTAGCTATAACGCTAATGCTTTGATAGATTCTAAATTAAAATTTTACTACGGTATTCCCCATTGCCATACTGAAATTTCAACAGGGAGGGGAAGTCCTCTTGAAGCACTTGAGTATGCAGCAAAAAAATCTATAGACTTTATTATATTAACAGACCATAACTCCTCTCTTAAGGAACCTCTAAAAAAAGAAGGTTCAAAAAAAACTAAGTGGCACTATTTAAAAGAATCCTTAACTAAATATAATAAAAAAAATAAGTATCCATTAGCAATATTGGGGTTTGAAAGCAGGAGTAATCCTTGGGGTGACCTTAACATTGTTAATGTATCTAATTATTTTACAGGAGTTATTAATGACATGCGAAGTGTTTTTTTATGGATGCTAAATCAACCTGATGGGTTAATATTTATAAACCATCCTCATAGTCCCATAAGCAAACTTAACTATCATCCTATATTAAATCACTTCATTACCTCTATAGAAGTGGCTAATGGCTCTCCTCCTCATAAATATATACGCCACTTTAAATACTATTATAAGCTCTTAGATGACGGCTGGAGACTAGGTGCTATAAATGGTCAAGATAATCATCGAATGAATTTTGGTGACTCAGAAAACCTTACATGTGTTGTATGTAATGATTTCAGTAGAAAAACAATTATGGATGCCTTTAGAAATAGACGAACCTATTCTACTGAATCTAAAACTCTAAAAACTTATTTTTCTATAAATAACCACTTTATGGGAGAAATTATATTACTAGACAAGATAAAAGAATTAGAATTTTTTATTTACGCTTATGATCCTAAATATACCGTAAATAAAATTGAAATACTTTCAAATGGTGGAAGTGTAGTAAAAACCCTTGATAAAATTAATTTGAATAAAGTCAAATACCTAATAAAAATCCCCTTTGATGAGGCACTAAAATGGTACGTAATTAAAATTTATCAAGATGGTGGAAAAATAGCTATGACCTCTCCTATATTTATAGAAGACAAAAAATAAAAGCTCAATTGAGCTTTTATTTCTTATCTTCTTTATCTTTATAAAATTGTTTAGCTCTATTTGGTTTTGCCTTAGATCTTATCTCTATTTGTTTTCCTTTAGGTTTACCGCTTGGGCCTATTCCTTGATGAACATCTAAAAACCACATAAAGAATATTAATACAAATACAGTTAAAGCTAATCCAGCGTATCCATTAATTCTTTGAACAAAAAATTGAATTATAAATAATACAATTGCAATTGCTAAAGGAATCCACTTATTTATTTTCACCTTACTAAAAACAAATTTTCTTAATAAAGTAAATACTCCAAATATAACAACACCTAATACTAGAAATTGTAGTATAAAAATCAAAATGCCAGCCATTTCCTCACTCCTCCCTAAAATTTTATCTACATAATTATATTAGTTTATATTTAAATCATTTTCAATACTTGTATTTAATATTGTTATATTAATACAAGTATTTATTCAAATATAGGCAATTAATTAATAATATAATAAAAATTTTTTAAATTTTTTTTTATTTTTATATTATTTTGTGGAAATTTTAATTAGAATTTGATAAAATTAAAAAGTAAAATATCAAACTTAAGAGGTGATAACATGTCTATGAATCAATTATCAAACTTAGATGATTTAGACTTACAAATATTAGACATATTAATTAAAGATTGTAGAACTCCTTATTTAGAGATAGCAAGAATTTGTCATGTTTCTGGTGGAACTATCCACGTTAGAATGAAAAAAATGGAAGACTTAGGTATAATCAGAGGAACAAGAATAGTTTTAAATTTACCTAAACTAAGCTATGATGTTTGTTGTTTTGTTGGTATATATGTAGATAAAACTTCATCTTTCAATTATGTTTTTGATGAGTTATCAAAAATAAAGGAAATTGTGGAGCTACATTTAACTACAGGAGATTATTCTATACTTGCAAAAGTAATCTGCAAAAACATATCAGATCTACAAGATTTACTTATGAATAAAATTAACACAGTAACTGGTATTCAAAGAACTGATACTATAATATCACTTTCTCAACCAGTTGACAGAAATATTCAATTGTAATTTTAAGTCACCCTAATGGGTGACTTATTTTTATTTCATAAATACATATATATTTTTTTTGTGGTTAAAATAATAGTTGTAAATAATTAAAAAGGAGTGTGTATTTATGAAGACATTAGATACTCTAGCACTTATCTTAGTTATTATAGGTGCTGTAAACTGGGGACTAATAGGTTTCTTCAATTTTGACCTAGTAGCATCACTATTTGGCAATATGTCTGCAGTTTCAAGAGTGATATATGCTATAGTTGGAATTTGTGGATTATATGCTATATCATTTTTCGCTAAAGACAGAACTAATTCAATCGATTAATTTATAAATAACTCTCTTTCTTCGGAAAGAGAGTTATTTATGTTAAAAAAACATTAATTTTGATGAAATTTATATATCTACTTTTAAATTGTTCATATCTATGTAATTATTGTATAATATACTATAGTTAATGTTCGAAAGGAGTGATTTATATCTTATCAGCTATATCTAATACTAATATCTATGAATTATTTCTTTATTTCTTTATTTACTCCTTATTAGGTTGGTTAACAGAGGTATGTTATGCATATAAAGTTAGAGGATTTTTTGTTAATAGAGGGTTTTTATATGGTCCCTTTTGTCCAATATATGGTACAGGAATTGTATTAGCTATAATATCTTTAGAGCGTTTTAATGATAACATTATTCTATTATATATTTTTGCAACTATTTTAGTTTCTTTAGTAGAATATATTACAGGCTTTATACTTGAAACATTCTTTAATTCAAGATGGTGGGACTATAGCGACAATGCTTTTAATATTAAAGGAAGAATATGTTTAAGTTTTTCTCTACTATGGGGAGTGGCAGTTGTATTTATAATAAAAGTAATTCACCCATTAATAGCATCTTTAGTTAACTTAGTTCCGGCTGTTGTATTAAACCCTATAGCCTATTTAATTCTTATATATTTTTTAACTGATGTATTTTTCACCTTATCATCTTTAATTAGGCTAAATAGCCTATTTAATAGTTTAAATAATATATCAGCTGAAATTAAAGATAGATATGAATATTTGTTTAGTACAACTAAAGAAATAGCCATGGATGCGGCTCAAAATATCGAACAAAATCTTAAGGATCTAAAAAGTAAATATGAAAATTCACTTAACAATATTAACCTAAATCATAGAAGATTAATAAATGCCTTTCCAAATATAAAATCTAAAAAATTCGATTCTATATTAACTGAAATAAAGAATAAAATAAATTCATTAAAAAATTAAAGCTATCACATTTCGTGATAGCTTTTAGCTTTACTCTCTAGTAACTTTAATTAAGAATTTCCATAAAATCTTCTATAATTCAGAGGTGTTTAACTCATTTGAAATTATTTCAAACAGTTCTAAAGCAGCTTTTCTTGGGCCTTCTTTCTCTAATCCTTGTATTGCTAAACATGTTTTCATTTGTCCAACCTTAGCTTCTGCTTTATATAAATTATTAAAATATTTATCTAATAAAATATCACACTCTTTTTGCTTTTGAGCTGGTCCAAATGGATTTGCAAAATACGATTCTACTAATCCTTTTTCTGTAGTGGTTCCTTTAGCCATTCTAGCTCCAGCTTTAAATACCTTTATTGCCTCTTTAGGTGAGCTGAAGTATTGAATAGAATTTTCACCCTCTTCTACATTATCATAGTTATTTGCATACAAAAATAAGTCTACCTTATAGCCCTTCATTATCTCTTTATAAGAGGCTACAGGCATAACTAATCTAGCATTAATTTTATCTGGGTTCATAAATATACTTCTATCCATTTCCTTAAAGGCATACCCCTGATCTAAATCATCTAATCTTACAAAAGCACCTATTTCAGTTCCATACCCATAAATCTTACCATCTTTTTCTTTAATAGTACCCATATCATCAAATACTATAGTCATATCGGAAATATGTTCTTCGCTTAAGGTTCTAAATGCCTCTAAGCTTTCTGATTTTCCTGCACCTGAATCCCCCATAATTATAACGTTTGCTTCTTTTCCATTCTTTAATACTATATTAACCATAGCTCCATGTATAGGTAAAAAACTTCTCTTTATCATTATAAGATTATGAAGTGTAAGGCTCATCTTTTTCATATAACCAAAATAGTCTATATCTTCTGAATGGCTTACATATCCAAGCATGATATCATTCTTTTCATCATCATAAAATACTGTTTTAATTTCTTCACCAGATTCTCTAGCACCAAAAACATATATTATGTCTGGTTTTTTACCTCTATAATCTTCTTCTCTAGCAAGTTCAAACAAATTGCATAAGGTTATACCATGTTCCATAAAATCTCTATGAAAATATAAAAATGCCATTAACTCGCCAATTTTAGCAGGATAACAAAACCAATGATCTTTATTTATTGTTCCATTTTCTAATGGATTATATTTTACTTCACTAAACATACCATCTCTTGTATTCTTTTTAGGATATGTTATAAATGGTGTAGATAATAAAATTGTATCTATAAATGGTATCTTTTCTAATGCCTTATACTCTTCTGGCACTTCCCAATTAATGCTAGTAAGCATTAAACTTGCATTAGCACCTGCACTTAGTTGTCTAAATACATTAGGATTAAATCCTATTATGTTTTTTTCTATTTTTCTATAAAGTCTCAATATCAATTTTGTAAATTGAGAATTAATTTCCGTAAAACTAACGGCTGCTAAACCAGTCTTAACTCTATTTGCATAAATTATAGTGTATCTTTCTAACCTTCGCCAAAAAAGATATAGGTTTTCAATAAAATTAACAAATTCATCCTTATTTATTAAAAGTTCCTCATAGTTATCTTTTATCTTTACGATTTCTTCTAAACTCATTACTGTTAGAACTTTAAATATATTAGTTACTTCCATTCTTATAAAATCTAAATCCTCTGATTTAAAACCTTCTACTAAAAACCTATAACTATGAGAATATTTTTTCTTAGACTTTAATAAAAATGTTTCTAATACTCTTTTAAAACCGTCACTTTCTAAAAGAGTTTCATAGTTGTCGCAATACTTAGCTGTGAAATTAATAGTTGCTTTGTCATTACTTAAGGAAAACTCTTTGCGCATAACAATCCCCCATTCTGAATTATTCTCAACATAAATATTTCATTTTTTATTTCAATATTGGATTACCATAAAATTATAACACAAAATTTGCAATTTTTGTTAAATGTTTTTTCAATTTTCTTACAAGTAACAAAATTCTAACAAAAAAGAGTAGACTAATCTACTCTTTTTGCAATTTCTCTAAATTTTTCATTATAACATCTTGAACCTTAGTATGCAGCTCTCTTTCTTCTTCCCTACTTATATTATCAGTATATATAGGCTTATCAAAAATAATTGTTACTTCTGCACTTTGAATTTTTTTATTTAATTCATAGGCTTTATAGGTTCCATTTATAGTAACTGGAACTATGGGTGCTTTAGCTTTAGTTGCAAGCTTTAAACTTCCCTTCTTTAAAGGTTTCATGATTCCATCTTTTGCTCTAGTCCCTTCAGGAAATATTCCCATAGAGTCTCCCTTTAATAAGTTTTCAGACCCTATTTGTATTACCTTAATAGCTTCTCTAACATTTTCCCTATCAATAGGTACACAATGAGCAACCTTTAACCAATAACCAATTACAGGTACTTTAAGTAGTTCCTTTTTAGCTATAAATCCCATAACTCTATGAGCTCCGTAAAAAAGCACTGGAATATCTAAAATACTCTGATGGTTTGATATAAAAACGCAGGCTTCCTTAGGTATGTTTTCTCTTCCAACTACATTTACTTTAAGTCCTATTATTTTAATAGTAAAATTAGCCCAGTTAAAAACAACTCTATCTCTATATGCTTCTGCTTTTTCCTTAGTTGAAAATTTCTTTAAAATTTTATATATACTTCCCTTAATTCTTAGGCCAATCATATAAATCCCATAAGAAATTAACATAAAAATTAACTTCATTTATAACACCACCTCAAAATCATCTTCTTAATTATACTTACCCCTTATAGAAAGTTCAAGTATTAATAACTTTTCTTAATTAGCATAAAGTGGTACACTGTAGGGAGTAATTTATTAAAAGGAGTAACTTATGAAAAAAATATCTATTAATATATTAATGGCTTTTTTAATACTACTATCTTCCTTTCTATTTTCTTGTGACTTAGCCTCTATTGATAAATCTGATTCAGAAACATCAAATATGGTTAAGGTGCATTTTATAGATGTAGATCAAGGAGATGCAATACTTATACAATATAAAGATAAAAACATGCTTATTGACTCATCTACACAAAAAGCTGAAGACAAATTTTTAGATTACTTAAAAAAATTAAATATAAAAAAATTTGATGCTGTAATAGCAACTCATCCAGATGAAGACCATATTGGAAATATGGATGAAGTTATAAAAAAATACTCAATCACTAATTTTTATGCTCCAAAATCTACCTCTACAACTAAAGCTTTTGAAAGCATGATTAGAGAACTAAAAAATAAAGACTTAAAAATCAAACCTTTAAAAGCTGGATCAACTATAGATTTTGATTCTGATGTCCAGTTAGAGGTTTTTGCACCAAATAGTGATAGCTATGAAGATGCTAATAACTATTCACCTATAATTAAATTAACCTATGGTAATAATTCTATGTTGTTTACTGGAGATGCAGAAAAACTGTCTGAAAAAGAAACATTAAAAAAAGGATACAATTTAGAATCCGATGTTCTAAAGGTTGGTCATCATGGAAGCTCCACATCTACTTCTAAGGATTTCCTAAAGGCAGTTAATCCAAGTATAGCAATTATATCTTGTGGTAAAAACAACAAGTATGGTCATCCACATAAAGAAACTATAAAAGCTTTAGAAGATAATAAGGTTAAATATTATAGAACTGACTTAGATGGTACAATAGTTCTTGTTTCAGATGGAACTAACATAAAAAAACAGTAAATAATAAAAGAGAGTTGCACTAAATTGTACAGCTCTCTTTTATTTCCTCCTGAAATTCTTCCTCTATTTTCTCAATCTCTTCTACATCTTCTACATCTTCTATATCTTCTATATCTTCTACTTCTTCGATTTCCTCTTCTTCTTTTTCTACTATCATATATTGTTTCCAATCTTTATATATATGAAATAGATTAACTACATCCGCCTCATTATAAACTAATATCTTTTCTATCTTTTCCTTAGGCATTCTAAATATGTAGTCTTTATCCTTTAGGACTTTGTGAAAAGTTTTAGCTAGATTTGCTCCAGAGATAAGGTCTCCATTTTCTCTTTCAATATTGAATAATTTCTCTAAATTTTTTAATCCAATACTTTCTTTTTTCACTTTTTCATATTCTTTTTGTAGATCAACAGATTTAAAGTGTTCTTCAAAAGAAAAATCCACTTTGTATTTATTGAATAAGTAATTAATTACTGTAAAGTCATTATTACCTGAAAAAGTAACTATAGAGCTCTTGCCTTCATTTTCACAAATATCCTCTAGGTATCTTTTAGCCAAAATTAAAATATCCTTGACTTCTTCTCTATTTTCAATCATATATTGAGTGACTTTTATTTCTGAATTTACAGGAGAGAAATAACAAGCGCCAAATACGCCAACACATTTAGGTTTCTTATAAACATAATGCTCTAAATCAAAAAACACAGCATCTTCAAAGGATAAGTCGTCTTGAGCCTCCAACATATTTTCTTTAGTAGGCTCATCAATCCTTATAGTATTTTCCCTTATTATCACTAGCGCTCACTCTTTCTTTTACACATATTGAATGTTGTCTATATCTAAATTATACGTAACGTCTTTCCTTTCAACAACAACCTTTATCTTTTCTCTAATGCTATCCTCCTCTCTAACTTTATCTAATAGCTCTTTAGTTGGATTAATGCAATAAGGATGTTTAACTGCCTTAAACATTGTAAAATCACCTGATGTATCTCCATAAGCATAACTTTGATCAAGATCTATATCATATTTTTCTACAATTTCATCTACAGCCTTCTGCTTACTTACAGAATCCCACATAGGAACTACTTCACCTGTATATTTTTCCTTTTCATCTAAGAGATATATAGAGCCTTTAAAGTCATCAAAACCATATTTCATAGCCATTTCTCTTACAAGCTCAACAGGTGAACCTGATACGGTAACTAAAACATGCCCTTGTTCCTTATGCCATTTAATTCTCTCTCTAGAAAAAGTATAAACCCTATCTCCTTTTTGCTCAATAACTCTTTTAGCAATAAATTCAATATTGTGTCTATTTATACCTTTTATTGCTTCCATATATATATCTATCA
The DNA here is from genome assembly GCF_022324845.1 of Clostridium sp. YIM B02506. Classification (NCBI taxonomy): domain Bacteria; kingdom Bacillati; phylum Bacillota; class Clostridia; order Eubacteriales; family Clostridiaceae; genus Clostridium; species Clostridium sp. YIM B02506. Next base: position 93,984 of record NZ_JAKGTG010000011.1, on the reverse strand, counting down.
TCTTTAGAAGATAAGAGTCATAATCTCCTTCTCTTCTATCCCAGCTAAGGAATTTAGGCCTAACTTCTTTATACCATCTCTCTGATTCTATTATTTCATATTTTATCATTTTTTTAAATACTTCTGTTATTAAACCTTCTCTATATAATGTTCCATCTATATCAAAAAATGCTGCTATTTTTTTCATAGCCTACCTCCTTAGTTTTTTAATCTTTATTTTATCACTATTTAAAGCACCATTTCAATATAAAAATCTATATAATCCTACTTAAAGCTTGTTATTTTCTTGACTATATATATTTATAGTGGTATCATACTCACGATATTGATTTTCAGTGTGGGGTGTTAATAGTGTGCATTTGCGATTTAAAACCTGGTGATACAGGTATAATTACAAAAATTAATTGTGATGATAAGCTTACTAAGAGACTTCTAGCTCTTGGTTGTATAGAAGGAACTAAAATTACATTAAAAAACATAGCACCTTTAGGAGACCCTCTTATTGTGAATTTGAGAGGTACTGATTTTGCCCTTAGAAAAAAAGATGCTAAAAATATTTTTGTAAGATAAGAGGAGGGAATTTAATGACAACTGTTGCTTTGCTAGGAAATCCTAATGTAGGTAAAACCACTCTTTTTAACGAACTTACTGGTTCCAATCAATATGTAGGTAACTGGGCTGGGGTTACTGTTGAAAAGAAAGAAGGCTACTTAAAGGATGTTAAAATAGTTGATCTACCTGGTATTTATGCCATGGACACATTTTCAAATGAAGAAAAGGTCTCTAAAAAATTCTTAGAAGATGGACATGTTGATGTTATTTTAAATATAGTTGACGCATCAAATTTAGTTAGAAATCTATACCTGACTACTCAGCTTAAAGCTTTTAATATTCCTATAGTTCTATTATTAAATATGATGGATATAGTTGAAAAAAAATCAATAAAAATTGATATTCCTTTAATAGAAAAAGAGTTAGGTGTAAAAATAATACCTTTAAGTGCTAGTAAAGGAATTGGAATAGATGAAATTAAAACTTTAATTGCAAATCATGATTTTCCTAAATCATATTCCAAAAAAACTTTTAGCTTTTATAATGAAAAAGAAGCTTATGCTTTTTTGGATAAACTTGTGGACAAGTCATTTATAAAAAGTGAAACTTCAAAAAACTCAAGTAATGATTTTATAGATAAAATATTATTAAATCCTATTTTAGCTTATCCTATTTTTATACTTATTATGATGTTTATATTTAAGTTTACATTTTCTTGGGTTGGAATTCCTTTGTCAGATTGGCTTGATGAACAAGTACTTAATGGGTTTATACTTCCCTCTGTAGAGACACTTCTATCTACATCAGCAGATTGGTTTAGAAGTCTTATAATAGATGGAATAATTGCTGGGGTAGGTGGAATAGTTGTATTATTACCTGTAATTTTAGCTTTGTTTTTCTGTATCTCTATATTAGAAGACTCTGGTTACATGGCAAGAGTTGCTTTTATAATGGATAAGTTAATGAGAAAGATGGGTTTATCAGGTAAAGCATTCATTCCTATGATGGTTGGCTTTGGATGTACTGTTCCAGCTATTATGTCTGCTCGAACTTTAGAAAGTGAAAAGGATAGAAAACTAACAGCTTTATTAGTTCCTTTTATGAGTTGTAATGCTAGGCTACCGGTATATTTAGTATTTGCAAGCATATTTTTTAAAGGTAGAGAAGCTTTAATTGTAGGATCATTATATTTTCTTGGTATATTAGTTGCATTTTTATTGGGTATATTCTTCAAAAACTCTATATTCAAAAAAGATGAGGAACCATTTATAATTGAACTTCCTGAATATAAATTGCCTGAACCTAAAAATGTATTCAAACATACTTGGGATAAAGGAAAAGGGTTCTTAAAAAAAGCTGGTACAATTATATTTGCTATGAGTGTCATCATATGGTTTTTATCTAATTTTAATTTTTCTGGACTAGTAACAGATATAAATTCAAGTTTCCTAGCTTATATAGGTAATTTTATTGCACCTATATTTTCTCCTTTAGGATTTGGAAACTGGCAAGCTGCCGTATCTCTACTAACTGGTATACTTGCAAAAGAAACTGTTATTTCAACAATGGGCATAATATATGGAGGTAATCTAGATTTAATTTTGCCTAATTACTTTAATTTTTTATCTGCTTTATCATTTATGGTATTTGTACTACTTTATGTTCCTTGTGTTTCTACAATAGGGGCACTAAAAAAGGAGTACGGTACTAAATTCACACTATTATCAGTGATAAATCAGCTATTTATTGCATGGATAGTTTCATATTTTATTTATAGCTGTGGAATATTAATAAGGTGGTTTTTATTATGATAGAAATACTTATAACTATTGTCCTAGTTATTCTTTCTGGATATATAATTTATAGAAATATCAAAAAATCCTCAAAAGGTGAATGTAATTGTAGTGATTGTGATACTCACTGCCCAAAATATGATGATAAAATAAAGATAAAAAAATAAAACTCTTTTTTAGGAGTTTTATTTTTTTATCATCAATAACTATTATTAATGATATCCTCTATTTCTTTTTTGCTTATATCTTTGTTATATAGTTTAAAGAGTATTCTTCCACCAGCTTTTTTAGATATATTGCTGCTTATAGATTCTTCCAAGAATATATTATTATTTAAACATAATCTTAATATTTCTTTTCTTTTTATCTCATCTATTACATCTTCTCTAATTATATTTTTAGATTTAACTTCGTTAATTAAATTGAATATATATGGAAGAGATCTAACATCATTAAAGTTGTACCTTATAATCTTATTCAAAAACTTTTCATTTGATGTTTCTAAATACCTTTTATATAAGTGCATACACTCAACTGCTGTAGTTTCTTCATTTCTATCTATGTTTAATGTTTTTTCAATATCCTTTAATGATAAAGACTCTATATTTAATCCATTTTTATATGGTCTTATTTCCCTATATAAATCACGATGAGATATATTTTCAGGAAAATCTATTCCATATATTAAAGCTCTTTTTCTTAAAAACGGTTCATCAAAGGCCTTTCCGTTATAACTGCATAACCCTTTATTTTCTATAATATTTATAAACTTTTCTATTAACGCTTTTTCATCTTTAATGTTATTGCAAACAAATGTTTTCCCTACTAAGTAACCTTCAACAATGGTACAAAAAGAAAGGGCAAAAACCCAATCTTTTTTTACATTAAACCCTGTGGCTTCAATATCAAAAAATACTAAATTATCAAGAGTGTAATTTCTAACTATATTTTCATCTAAATCACAAAGTAATTTAGAATCCCTTATTATCATTTTTTACATCTTTTCTACTACTTCAATACCAAGAAGATTTAAAGCATTTTTAATAACTTGGCATGTAGCTTTTACTAAATTTATTCTAGCATTTTTTAATTTTTCGTCTTCTAGGTTTGCTACAGTATGGGCATTATAGAATTTGTTAAAAGCTTTTGCAACATCAACAACATATCTTGTTACTATAGAAGGTTCTAATTTATCAAGTGCATTTAATATATTTTTATTAAATGCTTCTAAAGTTTTAATTAATTCAAATTCTTCTTTTGAATCTAAACCAGAATAACTAGCTTCTCCACTAGTTTCCCCAACTTTTCTTAATATACTGTTAGCTCTTGCATAGGAGTATTGAACATATGGACCTGTTTCTCCTTCAAAAGATAACATCTCTTTCCAATCAAATAATATATCTTTTTCTCTTGAGTTTTTAAGATAAGTAAATACTATTGACCCTATACCTATCTTTTTAGCAACATCTTCTTTATTTTCAAGTGTTGGATTTTTTTCATTTATTACTTCTAATGCTCTATCTTTTGCTTCTTTTAAAAGGTCTTCTAATAATACTACTTCACCTTTTCTTGTAGAAAGCTTTCTATCTGCAAATTTAACTAATCCAAATCCTACATGAACACAATCTTTAGCCCATTCATGTCCTGCAAGTTCTAAAACCTTAAATACTTGTTTAAAGTGTAGAGCTTGAGGTGTACCAACTACATATATACTTTTATCAAAATCATAAGTTTTCTTTCTATACATAGCAGCTGCTAAATCTCTTGTAGCATATATAGTAGCTCCATCTGATTTTAATATTATACATGGAGGCATGTTGTAATCTTCAAGCATAACAACCTTAGCTCCATTACTTTCAGTTAATAATTTTTTCTCCTCAAGTTCTTTTATAACTACATCCATTTTATCATTATAAAAGCCTTCTCCTGCAAGAGAATCAAATTTAACTCCTAATTCATCATATACATTATTAAATTCTTTTAAAGAAAGTTTAGTGAATCTTTCCCAAAGCTCAGTAGCTTCTTTATCACCATCTTCAAGCTTCTTAAACCACATTCTTCCTTCATCATCTAAGCTAGGATCTTTTTCAGCCTCATCATGGAATTTAACATATATTCTTAAAAGTTCATTTATAGGTTCCCTTTCTAAAGCTTCCTCATCAATCCATCTTTTATATGCAGAGATAAGTTTACCAAACTGTGTTCCCCAGTCTCCTAAGTGGTTTATTCCCACTGCTTTGTAACCTTGATAATTAAACATCTTATATAAAGAGTTTCCTATAACTGTAGTAAATAAGTGACCTACATGGAAAGGTTTTGCTATATTGGGTGATGAAAATTCAACACATACAGGTTTTCCTTCCCCTAATTCTGAAGCTCCATAATTATCTCCTAATGTTAGGATGTTTTCTATTGTGTTTTTATTAAACATTCCTTTATCTACAAAGAAGTTTAAATATGGTCCTAAGTTTTCAACTTTCTCAAAACCTTCACTATTGAATTTTTCTTTAAGTTCTGTAGCTATAGCGTTAGGTGCTTTTCTTAAAACCTTTGCTAACTGAAAACATGGAAAAGCATAATCTCCCATTTCACCTCTTGGTGGAATTTCGATAGCCTTTTCTATCTCTTCCTTATCTAAATCTATTAATGAACTAATTCTTTCAGCTATTAGACTTTTGTAATTCATTTAGTTTCCTCCTCTATTTTTATAAAATAAAAAACGCCTCTTTAATAATAAAGAGACGAAATATCCGCGGTACCACTCTTGTTGCATAAATGCCACTCAATTCTTTAACGCTGAAATGCGATTTATTTTACTTACCCTAAGCTTTCAAATAATGTCTCAAAGGCTCTCTTCATTTAATCTCACTCCTACAGGCTCTCACCAAACTCCTGCTCGCTTTAGGTTTTAATTAAACTACTCTTCTTATCATAGACTGTACTCTTTATTTAGTTACGATAATTATTATACATTTTAAGGCTTTTGATTGTCAATATTAATATAATGTACATTATTACTTTAATGCATTTATTAAAATATTTTGATATAATAATTTAGAATAATTTTAAAATTAGAGGTGTACTATGAAACGTGTTGGTGTAATTGATATTTGCTCAAATTATATTAGGGTTATACTATCAGAAATTGAGGACAGTGGTTATTTTAGAGTAATAGATGAATTAAGTGAACCTGTTAAGTTAGCACTTGATCTTATAGATAATAATTTTATAACAGAGGAAAAAGTAAATATAACTATTAATACTTTGCGTGCTTTTAAGTCATTATGTGTTACATCTGGCGCTACTAAAATAATTGTAGTTGCCACAGAAGCTTTAAGAGATGCAGATAATGGAGAGTATATAATAGAAAAGATTTCAAGTGAACTAAATCTTGATGTAAAAATCCTTACATTAAAGGATGAAATTTATTATAATTACATGGGAGTAAAAAACTCTATTTATACAACTAATTCTTTACTTATAGATATTAGTGGTACATGTACACATCTAGCATGGGTAAAAAATGGACAAATTATAGAATCTACAACCTTACCCATAGGTAGTTTAAATATATCTTATGGCTTTAATTTAAGAGATCGAATTATACATAGTGATTTTGAAAATGCTAAAAGTTCTATCATGGATTGCATAACCTCTATACCGTGGCTTAAAAAAGGTAATTTTGATAACATAATCGGCGTTGGTGGAGCCTTTAGAAATGTTGGGAAAATTGATCGTATTAGAAAGCGATATCCATTACTAATAACCCATAATTACGAACTTACAAATACAGATTTATGTGAAATTTTAAATTTACTTAAAAGTAAAGATTTAAATCAAAGAATTAAGGTTGATGGAGTATCTAAAGATAGAGTTGATATAATAGTTGGAACTACTTTAATCATGAAAGTTCTTACTTATTTTTTAGATATTACTCAATTAAAAATCTGTGGCAGAGGAATGCGTGAAGGATTACTTTTTGATTATATAATAAAAAATTTAGGGCCAATAGATGATATAGTTGATTATTCAATACGAGGTATAATGGAAAGCTTAAATGTTAATAAAGACCATGCTGAACATGTTTATACAATCTTAAAAACTCTTTATGAACAATTAAGACCATTACATCATCTTGGAAATGAGTATGACAACGTAATTAAAACTGCCTCACTACTACATGACAGCGGAATTAGTATCAAATACTATAATCATCATATTCATTCTTTTTATGTCATACTTAATGCCTATATGAATGGGCTAACTCATAAAGAATTATTACTTAGTGCATGCACTGCTGCTTTTCATAGAAATAATTCCTATACAGTTCCTTTAGCTCAATATAGTTCCATAATAAATAGATTAGATGTAGATATCGTTGAGAAAATAGGAATATTATTAAGAATTTCTGAGAGTTTAGATAGAAGCCTTGAAGGTGCTGTTAAATATTTAGATATAAAAATTGCTGATGAAATTGTGAGTATCAGTGTTTATTCCTCAATACCTCTAGAGCTTGAGATACGAGATGCTTTAAGAGCAAGATGCAAATTCAAAGAAATATATCACAGAGAACTAGAAATCCAAAACATTGTTGTTTAACTTGCTTTAATCGTAAAACTACTTGCTAAACAAACAAAAGAACTTTTGCACTTTGTACAAGAGTTCTTTTTTCTTCCATATAGTTAAAACAACAAATAATTTCTTAAAACTATTTAAACTTAGGTAGTTCACTTAAATTATTACTTTCATCATCATCTGGTCTGCTTCTTAAATATTCTTCACCATTTTTTGATTCTAGAACCTGTACCCCATCTATCTTTCCATCTCTAGCTAATCCTACAGCCTCTTCTTTTGTTATTATTTTCCCACTAGAAAGCTCGTAAGCCTCTATTTCTCCACTACTTCTACTTTTAATTGCTGTGATTTTATCCTTTTCCATCATAAACACTTCCTTTACTTTATTACATTATTCTTATCTTTTCTTATTAGGAGGAAATTATACACATTAATACTGTAGAGGCTTCTCCTTAGCCTCATCAAATCATAGGCTATTGTAAAATGGATTAGACTGACGCTAAAAACAGCGTCCACCGAATAGAAGTTTACCTTATTGCTGTAGCAACCCGACATAGGAGCGGTTGCATTAAATTCATCCCCCTTATTGCTGTAGGAGATTCCGCAGGAATGCTCCATTAAATTCATTTCACATTAATACTGTAGAGGCTTCTTCTCAAGCCTCATTAAATTCATTTTGATTGATAATTATGTTTAATAAAAAGTTAAACACCCCTGCTCTGTAGAAGGCGATCCCCAGCCTTCATCAAATCATGATCCACCTTGTTGCTGTAGAAGCGTTCCACAGCTTCATTAGTGTCATTTTACTTAAATATTATGTTTAATAAAAAGTTAAATGCTTAAAAAGTTAAATGTTTAAACATTTAAAAAGAAAAAAAGAAAAAAAGAAAAACATTTAAAAAGAAAAATGTTTAAAAAGTTAAACACCTCTGCTCTGTAGAAGGCGATCCCCAGCCTTCATCAAATCATTCTCCACTTAATACTGTAGCAACCCGACATAGGAGTGGTTGCATTAAATTCTTTTTGTAAATTTCTAAATTTGTACGTTTCTAAATTTCTAATTTTCTAAATTTCTACGTTTCTACGTTTGTACACTTCCTATTCTTTACGAACTCTTCTTCTCAAGAGTTTCCTTAAATTCATTTCACCGTTGCTCTATAGAATGCGATCCCCAGCCTTCCCCTTAACCTCACCATTTTTTCCTATATTAAAGGCTGTCTCACTAAATATGAACTGTTCCCTGTCTACTTGACAGTGAGCAGTTCATATTAGTGCTACAGCCCTCTTCTATTCTTTCTTAAGTCTCCCAATAAGAAACATAATATTCATTCCCATACTAGTCCACTTAGATTCATATTCAGTTACTATGTTTTCTTTAAAATCAGATTTGTGTAAATCGTAGGTTAAGTATTCTATTTCAAAACCAGCTTCCTTAAAGTACTCTTGAGACTCATTAAATAGTTCTTTATCATCCGTTTTAAACCAAATCTCAGAATCTTTCTTTAAAAACTTCTTATATTCGTCAAGAAATTTTGTATGTGTAAGTCTTCTTTTTTTATGTCTATCTTTTGGCCAAGGATTGCAGAAGTTTATAAAAATCCTCGATACCTCATCCTCACTAAATATTTCACTAATAAAGCTAATATTAAGTGGAACTATTCTTATATTTTCTACTTCAGCTTCATTAGCCTTATTTAAGACATAAATTAAAACCTCATCCTTAAGATCAACTGCTATATAATTAATGTCTGGATTATTTTTAGCTTTAGTTACTGCAAAATCTCCTCTTCCACAGCCTAATTCTAAAAATATATCATTATTATTTTTAAAATTTTCTTTCCAAATTCCTTTTAATTCTCTAGGGTTAGTAACTACCTTTGAATCCTTCTCAAGTTCTGGTCTAACCCACCATTTTTTCCTTAGTCTCATGATTCCTCCTATAAAAATACAATAAACTCTATTAGTTTATTTAATAAGCTAAATATATAATTGCTTGGTACAGTCAAAATTCTCCAAGCGAAAAATACCACCCCAATAAATATTAATTGTTGGTATTTATAAAGATTATATCCTATCTTACCAAAAACCTTAGGAAATAAATCTTCCAAAATACTGAATCCATCAAAACCTGGTACTGGTAATAGATTAAATAAAAATAAAATCACGTTAATACTAACTACGTTTACTAGTATACCTGCTATAATTGATATCATAGTTCCATAAGCCTCATAAGTAAATTTGAAATAGAAACCTGAAATTATTGAAAAAACTATGGCTGTAAAAAGGTTAGCTAAAGGTCCAGCTATTGATACCTTTAAATCATCCATATAGTAGTTTTTAAAAGCACCTCTATTAACTCTAATAGGTTTTGCCCATCCAAATCCAGCTATTAGGATTAATATAAATCCAATAGGGTCTATATGTACAAGTGGATTTAGAGTTAGCCTTCCTTGAAATCTAGCCGTTTTATCGCCTAATTTATCTGCAACTATTCCATGAGCATATTCATGAAAAGTAAAAGCTACTAATATAGCTGGAATACTTAAAATCTTATATAAAATCTCTTCCCTCATCTTGACCTCCTTTATAATATTCACATTATAACATAAATTTAGTAATCTTCAATAAAATAGACAGGTAAATCCTGTCTATTTATTAAACTCTGTTTTTATTAACTTTCCTTGAGACACAGAGGCAATCCCCGTATCATAAATACATAAAAGATTTCCTTTATAGCTTGTCTCTTTAGAAGTAGTTAGATTAGTCACTATACCATTTAAGTTATCATTAACTAATATTTCACCTTTTCTAGTAATATGAATATCTTTTTTGTCCATAGGTTCTTTTAATGTTGTGGCTTTCCATTTGCTAGTTTCATCACTCAGTTTTCCATAAGTTATTTTAGATATCTTGTCTCCACTCAATGAACCAACATAAACAATATCTTCGTTATCAATTTTTAATAATGTTACCTTCTCATTAAAGGCAAGCTTTTTATTAGATTTAGTAGTATATATGCTTCCATTTATGCTGTCTTCGTAAACAAAAATGTCATCTCGAAGAAAAACATCCATATTACTTACTGCAGAACTCATAAGATTGGGACGTGTAATATTATGATTAATATCTATTCTATAAATAGAGCTTTTAACTCCTTTTTCATTTACTTTTATGTAAGTAACGTTAGTTAGTGTTGAGGCTTTAATCCTGTCAACTTTTGCACTTTCTGCAACGTTGTCAAGCTCCTCCATTTTCCCCTTTTCTTTTTTACTAGCATCATAATAATATATTGTAAGCTTACTTTTTGTACTTGATTGTTTTTTCTTTTCCACTAAAAGCAATCTATTTCTATCAGATAGCCATTCATAATTAGAGACCTCAGAATCAGCTTCATTTTCTACCTTTATAGATTCTCCAGTTTTAGTATTTATTAAGTTCATTTGTCCATTTTCTAAATAAGATATAAACTTACCATCAAAACTTATGTTAAAATCTTTGCCTTCTGGTAAAGTTATTTCTATATCCTTATTTTTAGGTTTTTCCTCTACCTTTACAGCTTTAAAAGTATTAGTATTAGCGAAAATCTTTTTATCTAAATAAAGCAGTCCTAAAGATTGGATTGTTAAAGAAATAGCTATCCAAATTGTTATTCGTTTTAAAAGCTTCATTAATTTCTCCCCTTCTTATTTAACTATAAATGCTGTTGGAATACTTCTTTCTCCTAAAGCATCAGATGGAGTGTTTATGACTTCACCTTCATAATACATAGTAGTAGATTTTCCGCCATCAAGATTTGCTACATTTACAGCTCCATATTCTATCATTAAATCTTGAACTTCTTTTAATGAAGCTCCTACGCTTCCAAACAATTGTCTTCCGTCAATTACCAATAACATTATAGAGCCATCACTTCTTTGCCCAATTGCTGTTCTTGGAGCTACACCCCAACCACCATTACCATTTTTAATAGTAGGTTTTCCATTTACCACTAATGTTGGTCCAAAAGTTACTGCCTCTTTTGCACCTAATTCATTTAATTCATTTAATGAGTATTTTCCTATAATAAGTCTTCCGTCCTTATTTATAGCTATAATATCAGTTTTATGATTTTCATCTATTCCTTTGAAAACTACATTTCCATCTTTAAGTATTATTCCTTCCGGTTGTCCACCAGTTCCTGTATCAATTCCGTTAGCAAATCCGCCTGCATTAATACCCGCTACAGCATCATTATCTTCTGAAATTTGAGATAGAGTTTGTCCTTCTTTGCCAAGCTTAGAGCTATGTCCAACTTTTACTCTTGTTGGATCCTTAACTATTAAAAGATACCCTTTAAACTTATCTCCACCATCTATATCATACCTTTCTATTGTTTCATCATGGGTTTTAGGTATTTTTATTTCTTTTGATTCTACATCTTGAGATATCTCTTCATCATTATTATTATTTTCTGCTAAAATCTTATTTATTTTTTCTTCACTTAAAAACCAAGTTGCTAAAAACTGGCTTTTATAAGATGTCATTGCTGAACCTACGAATCCTTTTTTTACGTTTTCAAAAGGTCCATAATATAAATAAAATGGTCCAACTATAGCAGTAAATACAATTTCAAATAAAATAAAAGCAAATACTCTTTTTAAAGATATTTTTTTCCTTCTTTTCTTCTTCCTAGCTTTTGCTTTCGATTTATTTTTGTTCATGTATTCAAATCCTTTCTTTCAATTAATTAAGCAAGTAAATGAGTTTACCTGCTTAATTATATAATTTATGTATTACTATTTCAATAAATTTAAAATTAATTAATAATATTTTAATGGAAAATATAGTTATAAAAGCCTATAAATCTTTAAAATTCTTCCATTTCACCCATTATCTCATGAATTACTTACTATTAATCACTTAAATTAGCTTTTTCTTCTTCATCCTCATTAATCTGTGTTTTTTGTCTATCATCAGGTAATGATACCTTTTCTTGTTGTTCTTTAACTTTATCAAACTGAACTTGTTGATTTTTGTATTGACTCATAGCATTTTTAAAACTTAAGTTATTATAGTTTAAAGAATCCCACTTTTTATCATTAAAAATAAAATCTTTCATAGCATTACCATTTTGTTCTTTATCTATAAGTAGCACCCAACCTTTATCTAAAAACTCGCCACCTTCACTTAATTCATTAATAGGTATTTGAAGCTGATCGTATGTAGGAGGATTAAATTTATAAAATGTATATCCATAATCAAAAAGTTTGGCTGGTTCAATATTAGTTTTTACGCAACTTAACAGTGCATTTGCTACTGACGGATACTTTAAGGGAGATATGTCTCTAGCTTTAGCTGCAATAAGTGTTAAAACATTTCTCTGCCTTTCAGTTCTTTCATAACTACCATTTCCTACCTTCCTTATTCTTGAATAAGCTAATGCTTGTTGCCCATCTAAATTTTGTAGTCCAGCTTTTTCAAGTGGTGGAGATTTATCTTCTCTGACTTCTCCTATGTACTTATTAATTTCCTCAATCTCATAATCCTTTACATCTATTTCTAAGCCACCCATAGCATCAACAATATCTTCAAAACCCCAAAAGTTCACTACTATATACTTATCTAACGCTACTCCAAAATTTTCTTTTATAGTTTTCATTAATAACTCAGCTCCACCTAATGCGTAGGCTGCATTTATTTTTTGATCGCTATATCCTGGTATCTTTACATAAGTATCTCTCATGATAGAAGTAAATTTAAGTTTTTGATTACTTCCATCAATGGTTGCAATAATTATGGAGTCACTTCTTGCAGCTTCATCTAATGTCCTTGCATCTGTTCCAATTAACAATATATTTGTAATTCCTTTTTCTTCATGATATTTTATTTCTTCTTTCACTTCTGGGGTAACCTCTAGATTCGGTTCCACAGGAGTATATATTTTTGTTCTCATATAAAAATAACTTCCTAAGGCTATAGAAGCTATTATAATAACTAATATAGCTATTAACAAAATAACTTTTTTCTTCTTACCCATTCTTTCTCTAATCCCCTCTATTCATAGAAATTAATCATAATATATAATTATACAGTAATATTTTCACCAAACATTTCAAAAGTATGACATTTTAATGTTATAATTGACTAAAAAATGTTTTAAGGAGCACTATATGTTAAAAGATGAAATTTTATTAACTTTATCTTCTAATCCTAAAGAATTTACATCTGGAGAGGATATAAGTGATAAGCTTGGAATCTCTCGAGCTGCTGTATGGAAATATATAAAAACCTTACGTGAAGAAGGATATGTAATAGAGTCTTATTCAAGAAAGGGTTATAAATTAATCTCATCACCTAATATTTTTTCTGTTGATACTTTAAAATCTTCATTAGTTAATAATTCCTTAATCAAAGAAATTTTGCATTATAATACTATAGATTCTACTAATGATTTTTGTAAAAATAGTTCTGATACTCTTAAAGATGGCACTTTGGTATTGGCTGAAACTCAAACTCAAGGAAGAGGTAGATTTAACAGGCCCTGGTTTTCACCTAAGGGCACTGGTATATTCTGCTCTATTTTTCTTAAACCTAGATTGTCACCTTATGATATTTCAAAGATAACTTCAATAATCTGTGCTTCAATAGCTAAGGCTTTACTTGATATGAATATACCTATTTCAGTTAAATGGCCTAATGATATCTACTTAGATGGTAAAAAGCTAGGTGGAATTCTTACAGAAATGAAGTGTGATATGGATGAGATCAATTACTTAATTATAGGTTTTGGATTAAATATAAATCAAAGTAAAGAAGATTTTCCAGGGGATATTGATAAAATAGCCTTATCTCTAAAAAGCTATTTTAACCATGATTTTAGCCGAGAAGATATTCTTTTATCTATTTTAAATAATTTTGAATATTTTTATAAAGCATTACTTAACAATTCTGAAAGCAAAGAAGCTTTTCAAATAATTAAAGACAATTCCTACGTTTTAAATAAAGAAGTTATTATACTTAAAGGGAAAGAAAGCATAACAGGTAAAGTTGTAGATTTAGGTGAAAATGGTGAGCTGCTTTTAGATACAAATGGTAAGATTGAACAAATATATTCTGGAGAAGTTTCACTTAGAATAAAAATTTAAATAGGTGAAGAGGGATTTTTCCTCTTCACCTATTGTATTCCAGCTTCTTTTAAATGCTTTTTTATTATTTCCGCTGACTCTTTTAATTTTTCCTTTTCTTCTGGATTTAAGGAAACTTCTAATATCTTTTTAGCTCCTTCTCTATCCACAATTGTAGGTATAGCTAAATAAACATCTTCTAGTCCATATTCACCGTTCAATAAAGAACTAACTGTTAAAATAGAGTCTTCATCTCTTAAAATAGCCTCTACAATTCTCCTTATAGCTAGACCAACTGCATAGTTTGTATAACCTTTTTTATTTATTATATTGTAGGCAGCATCTTTTACTTCTTTAGGTATGTCATTTTTAAAAGAGGAATCACATCTTTTACACATCTTTTCACAATATTCATCAGCTGATATTCCAGCTATATTAGTTAAACTCCAAGCAGCTATTTCTGAATCGCCGTGTTCTCCTATTATATAGGTATGGATATTTCTAGCATCTATTTCAAAATGTTCACTAAGCATATATTTAAATCTAGAAGTATCTAACACAGTTCCAGAGCCTATTACCCTATTGGCTGGCAATCCCGATATCTTGTAGGCAATATAGGTTAATATATCCACAGGATTTGATACAATTAACAATATAGCATTAGGACTATATTTAACTACTTCTGGTATTATGCTCTTAAATATAGGAATGTTTTTATTTATAATATCTAATCTTGTTTCTCCAGGTTTTTGTCCTACTCCAGCCGTAACTATTACTATATCTGAATCTTCAGTGTCTTTATATTCACCTGCTCTAACATCAACAGCTTTAACAAATGCAGCACCGTGGGATAAGTCCATAGCCTCTGCTAAAGCTTTTTCTTTATTTATATCAACTATAACTATTTCTGATGCAAGCCCTTCTAGCATTAATGCATAAGCAGTAGTAGAACCTACAAATCCTGCACCTATAATTGAGATTTTGTTTCCTTTTTCCTTAATCATAATCTAAACCTCCTAGTTTAGTTATCGTTATTTAATAATAATTATTATCCTCACTTTCATTATATTACTAATGATAACAACTTTCAATAACATTGTTAATTTTTTCATTAATTATTTATTTATAATTCGACAAACTAAATATAATATGATTTAAATTTTTTAACAAAATTTTAAAAATTAGCTCTTATATTTTGTCTTAATATGATATATAATTTATCAGGTGTGTCTTAACCATAAGATATGCGAGGATGAATTACTTTATACATTTGGAGGTGATTCCATGGAAATTAATACAATAGGAGTTCCTATTTTTTACGGTTGCGATATTGAAGGCGTAAATTTAGGGCCTAATACATTAAGAGAAAATGGATTATTAAAAATATTAAAGAAAAGCAACAATATAGTTTTTGATTTAGGAAACATATATGTTCCTGAATTATTAGTTGAAGATAAATTTAAAGAACATGAAAACATGAAATATTTATCTGCTATTGTTGAGACAAATAGAAATTTAGCCCATGCGGTATATGCTTCATTGTCTTCTAACTCCTTCCCATTTGTAATTGGTGGAGATCATTCTTTAGGACTTGGAAGCTTAAGTGGTGCATCTAGATATTTTAAGGATGATTTAGGTGTTATTTGGTTAGATGCTCATGGAGATATAAATACTTATCTAACTACACCTTCTGGAAATGTTCATGGAATGCCTTTATCAGCAGCAATGGGATTAGGTCATGCCGTATTAAGAGACCTGTATTTTAGAGGAAGAAAAATAGATCCTAAAAAAGTATTTATAATTTGTGCTCGTGATTTAGATCAAGGAGAACTAGATTTAATTACAGAATTAAATATAAATGTCTGGACTACAAAAGATATAAATTCGATAGGCGTTACAGCATTTTTAGAGGATTTTAATAATAGATTGTCAAACATCAATATTAATAATCTTCATTTAAGCTTTGATATAGATTCACTAGACTCATCATTAGTACCAGGTACAGGAACACCAGTACATGATGGTATGAATATAAAAGACATAAAAAATATTTTAACAGGAGTTTTCTCAACTTCTAAGGTTAGGTCTATGGACTTTGTAGAATTTAATCCTTTATTAGACAAAGAATCTGTAACTTTAAACAGTTGTCTTGAAATTCTTGAACATGTATCAGCCTTGATAAAATAAGTCTTGCTTATAAGCAGGACTTTTTTTATTAAAATCCTTTATTATTTAACTGATTTATATTATCATATAGTTATGTAATTTTTAGGAGGACATATTATGAAATTACTTTTTTTTGATACTGAAACAACTAGTATAAAGCCAGGACATATTTGTCAATTAAGCTATATAGTAGTTAATTCAAACGAAAAACCACAAAAAACTTACGGAAGAAATTATTTTTTTACAGTAGATGAAATGGATCCATCAGCTCAAGAAGTTCATGGATTTTCTTTAGAAAAGTTATATGAATTAAGTGAAGGTAATTATTTTGAAGATAGTTTTGAAAATTTTATAGATGATTTTATACAAGCTGATTTTATAATTGGTCATAATGTATCTTTTGATTTAAAATTTTTAAACAGTGAACTACTATACATATTGGGAGAAGATTTTAAAGCTAAAAATACTTTCTGTACCATGAATTATTACAAAAATGTATTAAAACTCTATAGACCAAGCGGCGACTTTAAAAACCCTAAACTTCAAGAGGTAGTTGATTATCTATCTATAACAAAGGATAAAATCACAGAAACTGCTGACAAACTATTTGAAGGAAGTGGAAACTATCATGACGCAAGATTTGATACCGCTGCTACCTATCTTATAGTTGTTGAAGGTATTAAAAAGGGATTAATTGCTCCTGGATACTTTTCTTCTAAAGTAAAATAAAAAACTAAGAGATTTACAGATATATTACTTAAATATACCAGTAAATCTCTTTTTATTTCCTCACTTCTATTCTGTAGAAGCGTTTCTCAACTTCATAAATCCATAAATTATTTATCATAATCATAACTATTTGAAAGTTCTATTCTTTCTTTTGCAGTAGGATGATCAAATCTTAATATCTTATACCATTCATCAACGTTATATGGTGATAGATTTGTTTCCATAAATCTTAATTCCAAAATTCCATTAGTTAAATTATCATTTGTAGCTTCAATTGCAAATCTATCTGCTTCAATCTCTATTTTCCTCGAATAATATAAGGATATCGGTGAAGTAACCATGCTTATTATAGTTGAGTAAAGTAATACATATCCTAACCCATAAGGCCCCTTTAAAGCTCTTCTAGACTTTCTATTAATCATCAAAAGCAATATTATAGATGAACCATATGTAATCATGCTTAACACAGCTTCTAACACCATACCTTTAGGTATATGATTTAATTTATAGTGGCCTATCTCATGAGCAACTACAGATAATATCTCATCCTCATTTAAACTTTGTAAGGTAGTATCCCATATAACTATTCTCTTAGTAGAAAATATTCCTGTCATGTAAGCATTTAAGGCTGATGTTTCATCACTTTTTTTGATTTCATATACTTTTAGATTTTTAATCCCATTTTTTTCAGCTAAATTAATGATTTTAGTTTCAAGCGCTTTATCGCTAACAGGCTTTATATCATTTATTAAAGGATCAATAACAACAGGATATATAAATACTCCAAAAATCATTATGAGTGCATATAAAACTCCAAGCGAAAGTATCCATCTTTTTATACTTTTTATTATATAAAATGAAATGCCTAAAAACAGAGAAAATATAACTAAATTTAGAATCTCTCCTTTTAATAAGTCTAGAAGCCAATCAATAAATCCATAATTAAGCAGTCCTACAAGCTTTAATCTATAAAAAGACGAAAAAAATGCTATAGGGAACAAGATAACAAAATTTATAATAGTATATGCTATTCCCATGATAACTCCCTGAGAAAAGTTATTTTTAATTTTTTTATTAAATAATTCCTCAGCATATTCTAAAAGAGATGATTTTAATATAAATATTGGTATTAAAATAGCTAATATTGTTCTTATAACAAAATAATTTTTAGAAAAAATATAGTTAGTTTTAACTATTGATGTTTCCTCCGGAACTATTATCTTGTTATTTTCTATTTTAATCTCAATTTTGCTTTTTTCTCCTAGAGATTCTTTATTTTTATATTCTATAAATAAAGTTACTCCAGCAGTAATAAAAAATACTATTGTAACAAATACTAATAACTGTGAAAGAACTTTCTTCAATTCGTCAACCCCTTTTAATCTTTATACATATAATAATATTTTTACTATAGCAAAATATTCTTTCATTGTGAAATATTAAGTAAAAATATTATGTAGTGGGAAATATTACCTTGATATTATTATACTATATGGTATAATATACTCACAGGTAATAATAATAATTATTATTTAACAATGGAGGTAATTACTATGAAAAGTTATATTTGTGATGTTTGTGGATATGTATATGATCCAGCAATAGGCGACGAGGACAATGGAATAGCTCCAGGAACTTCTTTTGAAGATATTCCAGAAGATTGGGTATGCCCACTTTGCGGAGTAGGTAAAGATGAATTCTCTGTAGTAGAATAGAAAAAACATCAGCCTCAGCTGATGTTTTTTATTTTTTGACTAAATCTATTAAAATTTTCTCTAGTTCTTTAGCTTTAGCCTTATCCATGGCAGGCATTCCTTCTAACTTATATTCCATGTTTAATATTTCATATTTGTTAGTTCCTAATAGGTGATATGGTAAAAGTTCTATTTTTTCTACATTTTTTAACTCTTTAATAAAATCTGCTAAGTTTTGCATATCTTCAACTGTGTCCGTAACTCCAGGCATAACCACATGACGTATCCACATCTTAACATT
The DNA here is from genome assembly GCF_022324845.1 of Clostridium sp. YIM B02506. Classification (NCBI taxonomy): domain Bacteria; kingdom Bacillati; phylum Bacillota; class Clostridia; order Eubacteriales; family Clostridiaceae; genus Clostridium; species Clostridium sp. YIM B02506. Next base: position 75,071 of record NZ_JAKGTG010000011.1, on the reverse strand, counting down.
CATTTCTTGAGCAATTTCTAAAAATTTCAAACTTTCCCTAACTTCTCGTCCTGTTATTTCACTATATTCCTTAGGATTATAATGTTTAACATCAAAAAGAATCAAATCTACATATCTTAATATTTCTTCGTATCTACCTGCACCTACTCCAGCTGTATCAATGGTTGTATGTATCCCTCTTTCTCTACACAACTTCAGAACTTCAATTAAAAAATCTGGTTGAAGTAGTGGTTCTCCACCTGAAAAAGTCACTCCTCCACCTGAGTTTTTAAAATATGTCTTATATCTTTCAATTTTATCAACAAGCTCTACAGGAGTTATACTTTCCCCTCCTGAAATAGCCCAAGTATCTGGATTATGACAGAATGTACATCTTAATGCACATCCTTGAAAAAATACAACAACTCTTATTCCGGGCCCATCTACAAGCCCCATAGTTTCTATAGAATGTATGTTGCCTTTTATCATAAATACACTCCTCCTAAATTTATAAGGAAGCTAGTAAACTAGCTTCCTTAAATCTTATAAACTTTCGTGGAAAGTTCTGCTTATAACTTCCATTTGTTGATTTTTTGTTAATCTATTAAAGTTAACAGCATAACCTGATACTCTTATTGTTAAAGTAGGGTACTTTTCTGGATTTTCCATAGCATCCATTAAAGTTGCTCTATTTAATACATTAACATTTAAGTGATGAGCTCCTTGAGTAAAGTATCCATCAAGAACTCCAACTAAGTTAGTTACTTGTTGTTCATCTTCTTTTCCTAAAGCTTGAGGTACTATAGAGAAAGTATTAGATACTCCATCTTCACAAACTTCATTATAAGGTATTTTAGCTACTGAGTTTAATGAAGCTAAAGCTCCGTTAATATCTCTTCCATGCATTGGGTTAGCACCTGGAGCAAATGCTTCTCCAGCTTTTCTTCCATCTGGTGTAGCTCCTGTTTTCTTACCATAAACAACGTTTGAAGTTATAGTTAAAACAGATAGTGTATGTTTAGCATCTCTATATAAAGGATGTTTCTTTAATTCTTTAGAGAATTTATTAACTAATTCTACAGCTATATCATCAACTCTAGCATCATCATTTCCGTATTTAGGGAATTCTCCTTCTATTTCAAAGTCAACAGCTATTCCATTTTCTCTTATAGGCTTAACTTTTGCGTACTTTATAGCACTTAAAGAGTCAGCAACTACTGAAAGTCCAGCTATACCAAATGCCATTAATCTACCTACTTCTGTATCATGAAGAGCCATTTGACCTGCTTCATAAGCATACTTATCATGCATGCAGTGAATTATATTCATTGTATCAACATATAGCTTCGCTACATAGTCTAATACTTTGTAGTAATTATTTTTTACTTTTTCAAAGTCAAGTACTTCATCCTCAATTTTTTCTAAACCTTGAATAACTACTGTACCTTTCTTTTCATCTACTCCACCATTTATAGTGTAAAGTAAAGCTTTAGCAAGGTTACATCTAGCACCAAAGAATTGCATTTGCTTTCCTACTCTCATAGCAGATACGCAACAAGCAATTGCATAGTCGTCTCCATATACAGGTCTCATAACTTCATCATTTTCATATTGAATTGAGTCTGTTAATATTGACATTTTTGCACAGTATTTTTTGAATCCTTCTGGTAATTTATCAGACCATAATACTGTCATATTTGGTTCTGGAGCTGATCCTAAATTAGTTAAAGTATGTAGATATCTGAAAGAGTTTTTAGTAACTAATGTATTACCGTTAACTCCCATACCACCTAATGACTCAGTTACCCAAGTTGGATCTCCTGCAAATAAATCATTATATTCTGGTGTTCTTAAATGTCTAACTAATCTTAACTTAATTATAAATTGGTCAATTATTTCTTGAGCTTCTAACTCAGTAATAAGACCAGCTTTTAAATCTCTTTCGATATATACATCTAAGAATGTTGCAGTTCTTCCAAGAGACATAGCTGCTCCATTATTTTCTTTTACTGCTGAAAGATAAGCTAAGTAAACTGCTTGAACAGCTTCTTTTGCATTTGAAGCAGGTTCTGATAAATCAACACCATATTTTGCGGCCATACTCTTTATAGCACTTAGTGCTCTTATTTGTTCAGAAACTTCTTCTCTCTTTCTTATAAGCTCATCTAACATATCGCCTTTAAGAGCTTTTAAGTCTTTTTTCTTTTCTTGAATTAAGAAATCAATACCGTATAAAGCAACTCTTCTATAGTCACCTATTATTCTACCTCTACCATAAGCGTCTGGAAGACCAGTTAAAAGACCAGCACTTCTAGCCCATCTTATTTCATCAGTATAAGCATCAAAAACCCCTTGGTTATGAGTTTTTCTATATTTAGGGAAGAACTCGCTTATTTGTTCATCCATCTTAAATCCATAAGCTTCTAATGATTGTTCAACCATTCTCCAACCACCAAAAGGATTTACAATTCTTTTAAGTGGAGCATCAGTTTGAAGTCCTACTATTACTTCATTGTCTTTATCAATATATCCAGCTTCATAACTGTCAATTCCTGATATTCTATCAGTAGCTACGTCAATTATACCTTTTTTTATTTCTTCAACTATAAGATTACTTGATTTTTCCCAAACATTTTTAGTTTTATCAGATATACCTTCTAAGAAAGAGTCATCTCCTTCATAAGGTGTGTAATTTTTTTGTATAAAGTTTCTAACGTCAATTCTCTCTTGCCATACTCCTTCGCTGAAACCATTCCATTGTTTAAACATATTCATTCCTCCTGGTAAAAGATTACGCTTTTATTATAACTTATAATTATCAATTTGTTAATAGGTTTTTCCATTTGAAATAAATATTCATTTATCGTTAATAATTATTATCGTTTAATTCCAATATATGAAAATGATAAGGTTTTAATTGATAAATGTTTAACAATTTGTTTATTTAGCTCCATATGTTTTATAATATTCTTCTATTCTACCCATAATCTCATCATCAATATATATTTTACCGTTGATTTCTTTGTTGTAAAGATAGTTTATAACTTCTCTCATAGTTACAATTGCACAAGTTTTAAATCCAAACTTTTCTCTTATCTCAACTAAAGCTGAATTATCTCCTTGTCCTCTTTCCATTCTATCTACAGAAATTATAAGTCCTTCTACATTTACATCCCCTTGAGACTTTAATATCGGCATAGTTTCGTATATTGATGTTCCAGCGGTAGTTACGTCTTCAACGATTAAAACTCTATCTCCATCATTAAGATTACTACCTAATAGAATGCCTTTATCTCCATGATCTTTTATCTCTTTTCTATTAGAGCAATATCTTTTATCAATCCCATATAGTTTTGATAATGATATAGAAGTAGTTACACTTAAGGGTATTCCTTTATAAGCAGGACCAAAAACTACATCGTAAGTATCTACAAAATTATCTTTTATTGCTTTTGCATAAAAGTCTCCTAATCTGCTTAATTGACTTCCTGTTTTATAATTCCCTGTATTTACAAAGAAAGGGGTTTTCCTTCCGCTTTTTGTTACAAAGTCTCCAAAAGTTAATACTCCACACTCTATCATAAACTCTATAAATTCTTTTTTATATGCTTCCATGTTTACACTCCTATCAATATATCTATATTTTAGCAATTCCTATGATATCATTTATATCTTTTATGCCTTCTTTAAGTAAAAACTCTTCTATTCCCTTAATTATTTCTTTACCAGCAAGTGGATTTGAGAAGTTAATAGTTCCAATCTGTATGGCTGTTGCCCCAGCCATCATAAATTCTATAGCATCCTTATAATCTGATATTCCTCCAAGTCCCACTATCGGTACATTAACAGCCTTTGAGACTTCGTACACCATCATTAAGGCTATAGGTTTAATTGCTGGTCCAGACACTCCTGCAAAAACATTATTAAAAACTGGTTTTCTTTTATTTATATCTATAGCTAATCCTTTAAAGGTGTTTACTAGTGATAGTGAATCTGCTCCAGCATTTACACAAGAGTAAGCCATATCAACTATATCCTCTGCATTAGGTGAAAGCTTAACCATTAAAGGTTTATTTGTTATCTTCTTTATCTTCGAAACAACTTCTGCTGCAATACATCCTTTAATTCCAAAAGCCATTCCCCCAGACTTTACATTTGGACAGGATATATTAAGTTCTATTATATCAATATCAGTTTGGTTTAGCTTCTCACAAGCCATTTCATAATCTTCAATTGTTGCCCCACCAACATTAGCTAAAATATTAGTATTATATCTTTTCATCTTAGGAAGTTCAACTTCAATGAACCTATCTATTCCTGGATTTTGAAGTCCTACAGAATTCATCATCCCCATAGGAGTTTCATAAACTCTAATTCCATCATTTCCTTCCTTAGGATTTATGGTTAATCCTTTCGAAGAAATCCCACCTAACATTCCAACATCATAAAAATTATTGTACTCTTCCCCAAACCCAAAAGTTCCTGAGGCCGCTATTACTGGATTTTTAAACTCAACTCCATTTATATTAACATTTATCATATTAATTAGCCCCCTTATAATTCCACAAAGTATCCATCAAAAACAGGACCATCTTTGCAAGTTCGTTTATTACCTTCTTTAGTTTTACAAGTACATACTAAACATGCACCAACCCCACAAGCCATATGCTTTTCTAAAGAAACATATATGTTTTTACCTTTTTCCTTAGCCATATCTACAACCTTTTTCATCATAATCTCAGGTCCACAGCAAAGTACTGTATCATATTTATCTAAATCTAAAATATCTGTAACAAAACCTTTTACCCCAAACTTCCCTGTATTAGTAGCTATGTTAACTTCATTACAGTATTCTTTTAGCTCCTCTATAAGATATACTTCTTCTCTAAAACCAACATACATGTCAATAATATTTCTTGGGAAATTATTTCTTAATTCTTTAGATACTTGTAAAAATGGTGCTGTACCAATTCCTCCTGCAACTAATGCCACTTTCCCCAAATCTCTATCTGTAGTAAACCCATTTCCTAAAGGCCCTGTAACATTTATTGTTTGTCCAGCTTTAAGAGCTTTATATTCTTTAGTTCCATTTCCAACTACAGCATATAAAAAGGTTGCTACACCATCTTCCCATTCACATAAAGATATTGGTCTTGGAAGTAAGGTTCCTCCTTGAAGTTTTAACATATAAAACTGTCCAGCTTTTCCTTTAACTTCTTCTTTAATTTTAAGACTAAATATCCCTGAACATATTTCTTTATTCTCTATAACTTCAACTAATTTATAATTCATAAAGCCCTCCTAGAATTTACTACTTATTGCTTCTCTAATCTCATCTCTCATTCTAATTGCTTCTAATCTAGCGTAATATCCTACTCTTTCATTACCACTTCCCTCTTTATAAGCTAAAAGAATCTTTCTTGATGAGTTGACAACTCCCCCATTGCCATTATTTAAGTACATAGCCACATCTTCAGCCTTTCCACCTTGAGCTCCATAACCAGGTATTAAGAAAAACATATTTTTAAATCTCTCTCTTAATTCTTTTGCCTCTTCTTTATGTGTACACCCTAGTACTCCACCTATTTGTGAATACCCATACTCACCTAGATAATCATTACCTATATTACAAAGTCTATCCCCAACCTCATGATATACCTTATGCCCTTTAGTAGTATCTAAAAATTCTATATCCTCTGCTCCCGGATTAGAAGTTCTGACTAAGGAAAATACTCCTTTTTTACCATCCTTCATGTAAGGTAGATATGGCTCTATTGAATCCATTCCCATATATGGACTTAAAGTTATAAAATGAGCTTCAAAATCCCCTTCAAAATGTGCTTTAGCATACATTTTAGCAGTAGCTGCTATATCCCCTCTTTTAATATCTGCGATAATTATAGCATTCTTTTCTCTTAAGTATTCAAGTGTTCTTTTATAAGCATCGAGTCCTTTTAGTCCTAACGCTTCGTAGTAAGCTATCTGAACTTTATAACAAGCAGCAACATCTAAGGTTTCATTTATTATCTCTTTATTAAAGTTAAATATGGCATCTGCTTCATTTTTTGATGTTTCCATGATATATTCTGGAACATATTCTATACTTGTATCTAAGCCTATACATACTACACCCTTTTCCTCTACGCTTTTATATAATCTATCAATAATATTCATATATCCCCCTACCTTTTATACGATATTTTTCCACCTTTTATAGTAGTAACAACTTCGCCATAATACTCCATTCCTTCAAATGGCGTATTGTTGCTTTTAGAAGCAAATTCTTCTGCCTTAACTTTAGTATTTTTATTTAAATCTACCAAAACTACATCTCCGTCATAACCTGGCGTAAGCTTTCCTTTTTTTATTCCTAAAATCTCCCCTGGTCTTCCAGACATAAGCTTGCTTAAGTTATTTAAGGAAAGGTTATTTTCTTTTACTAAAGTTGTATAGCTTATAGAAAATGCTGTTTCCAATCCCACCATTCCAGGTGCACCTTTTTCTTTATCCTCTTTACTATGAGGAGCATGGTCTGTTCCAATAGCATCAACATAGCCCATCTTTATGGCATCTATTAAAAATTTTCTATCTTCCTCTTTTCTTATAGGCGGATTCACTCTATAGTTTGATATCTCTGTATTTAAAGCAATATGATGTGGAGTTACTTCTAAAGTTATATTGCTATACCCATTTGATTTTGCTTCAATTATATATTCCATAGCCTCTTTAGTACTTACATGTGCCATGTGAAGTTTTGCACCTGTATATTTAGCTAAACTTATATCTCTCCAGGTCATCATATTTTCAGCTAGTCTCATATCTATATCTGAAAACTCGTGATCTTCAGCATGTGAAATTACTACCCAATTATTTTCACGAGCTATATTCATAGCATCCATCATTGTTCTTGAACCCATAACACCTTTACCGTCATCAGAAATTGCTTTTATTAGCTTATTACCTGAGAGCTCCTTTAGAGGCGTTAAAGTCTTTCCATCAAAATCTTTAGTTATAGATAAACATTGATGTAAATCTATAAGCCCTATTTCCTTAGCTTTATTATTTACATATTCTAAAACCTCTAGACTTGAACATATAGGATTAGTGTTTGCCATTAAGTTTACATAGGTAAATCCCCCTCTTAAAGCAGCTCTTGATCCTGTTTCAATATCTTCTTTATAAGTAAAACCTGGATCTCTAAAGTGAACATGCATATCTATAAAGCTTGGCATTAAAGTTAATCCATTTCCCTCTAAGGTTTCACACTCTCTTTTAATATCTAATCCAACTTCTTTTATCTTTCCATTTTCTATATATAAATCTCCATAAAAATCATGGCTCTCATCTACTATATTTACATTCTTTATCAGTAAATTCATACCTTTCCCTCCAGTTTACAAATTGCAAAATTCGCTAGTTTCATAACAATAGTCACATCTATATACCCCTTTTTCTTTACTAGTAAGATTAAAAACCTGAGGTATATCCTTTTCTATTGTAGTTATGCATCTTGGATTTCTACATGAAATTATATTTACAACCTTCTCTGGTAAAGTTGGCTTTATCTTATCTACTATTCGTTCATCATCTACTATATTAATCGTTATAGTTGGCGATAATAATCTTAAAAATGTGTAGTCTAGAGATACATTATCCTCAATCTTTATAATATCTTTTCTACCAAGTTTAGAGCTTTCTACATTCATAATTAATGCCACTGGGTATTCCACCTTATCAAGTTCTAGATGATTAAATATCTTTATCCCAGTTCCTGCTTTTATATGATCCATTACTATTCCCTTTTTAATTGTGGTTATCTTAAGCATTACTTCACCTCCAAAAGCTTTAATATAAGTGCCATTCTTACGTACATTCCATACTCAGCTTGTTTGAAGTAACATGCCCTTGGATCCTTATCCACCTCTTTTGAAATCTCATTTAACCTAGGTAGTGGATGAAGTACTATCATATCTTTTTTAGCTAACTTCATCTTATTTTTATCTAAAATATAACTATCTTTTAATCTTATATACTCCTCTTCATTAAAGAATCTTTCTTTTTGAACTCTAGTCATATATAAGATATCCAATTTATCAATTACATCCTCTAATCTTTCAACTTCCATAAATTCTATATTGTTTTCTATAAGTATTTCTTCTCTTATATATTCTGGAATTGTAAGTTCTTTTGGTGATATTAATATAAACTTATTATTTTTATATCTAGACATGGCTTTTAAAAGTGAATGAACAGTTCTTCCAAACTTTAAATCACCACATATTCCTATAACGTTATTTTCTATACTCTCTTTTAAATTTCTTATGGATAACAAATCAGTAAGAGTTTGGGTTGGATGCTGATGTCCACCATCACCTGCATTTATAACTGGAACACTTGAGAACATGGTTGCAACCTTTGCTGAACCTTCTTTTGGATGTCTCATTGCAATAATATCTGAATAGGTAGAAACTATTTGAATAGTATCAGAAAGACTTTCCCCTTTTGAAACAGATGAGGAATTTGGTTCTGAGAAACCTAATACACTTCCTCCAAGCCTCATCATAGCAGCTTCAAAGGAAAATCTAGTTCTAGTGCTTGGTTCATAGAATAGAGTGGCAAGGATTCTTCCCTGCATTAGACTTGAATATTCTTTAGGATATTTTATAATATCCTCAGCTAAATTAAAAATTTCATTTAGCTCATCTACAGTAAGATCCATAGGATCTATTAAATGTTTAATTTTATTCATAATTTCCTCCTTTTTAACCTCTCTGTGTTAAATTTAAAGGGACTAATAAGGCATTTTTGCCTAAAAAAAAGCCTTCCTTAAAGGAAGGCGTAATACGTCCATTTAGTATGGTAACTTTACTTCCTTAATGACCTCTCTGGATCAAATTAAAGGCTCTATATTACATAGAGAATAGCAAAAATATAACCTATTGTCAATAGCCCTGTACTAAATTTAAGAGCTATACGCTTTATTAACTTTCTAAAGATTTATTAACAAAACCTCTAATTGTATTTATTTGATCCATTGTCAAACATAAAAACTCTCCCCCAGCTAGAAAAGCTTTATCATCATATCCTACCCATTTTATTTCCATAATGGCTGTAAAAGAAGGGCTCCCCTTGACAGATAAAAGAATATCTAAAAAATCACCTTTCTTAAGTGGAATATCGCTACTTATACAGATTCCTGCCTCAGATATATTCAGTGCTCTCATAATAGGATCTCCGCTAGGATTATTTACATTTTTATCATTTATTCTCGGATACATGATTTCTAAGTCAAAATCAATTCTCTTGCTTGCTCTCTTTTCCTTCAAAAATGAGTATACTTTATTATTTTTTGCTGATTCCATACTAACCCACCTTTATACGCTTTTGAAATCAATATCTTTAAATTTGTAATCTAATTATATCATTCTATCTAAAGCTTGTAACTAAGCTATTTTTATTTCAATATAAAAATTTATGTTGACAAAAAATTCTGGTGGTTTAGAGTTCTAGTTCTTATATTTTTAATTTTAGTATATCCTCAAGATCAAGCCCAGCTTGTACAATTCCTTCTCCATCTTTTCTTGATATAGCAACAAACTTATAGTATTTATCATCCACATCTCTTTTCATAAAGTTTTGAGTTACTATAAGTTTATTATCTTTAAGTATATTCCTAAATACATGGGCTTGTGAAGTTTCATCCTCAGTAAATCTAAATCCTATGCCAAACTTATTATTTGATAATATTGTAACCCCGTCCCCATCTGTTATGTAAAATTCTGATATTCCACTTTCAGTTGAATATTTATCAAGAAACTCGTTGTTTATCTTTTCACTGCACATCTGTTTTGCTAAAACTTCACAATGGCTTACTAGTTTTTCTGAAATAATATTTTCAAATTCTTGAGTAAATTCTAGCAAGGTTTTAATATCTTTAGACATATTATCACAACTATCAATATTTAATCTTTCTAGTTCATATTGCTTCTTTATATCTACAACTATATTATTAACTTCAACATTAAAATCTTTAAAAAATTCTGAAGCATCATCAGATACTACCTTAATTTTTTCGTTAGAAGATAATTGCTCCTCTATCTTTTTAGAAACTAAATGAACTGACCCTATTATATCCGTAACCTCAGTATTTATGTCATTAAAACATTCTTTTATAGAACTCGTAGAGGTCTGAACCTTTTTGCCTTTTTCACCTAATATATTTATTGCCTCAACAGCCGCATTACTTTTAACCTTTATGTTTTCTATATTGCTTCTTATATCCTTTGCATAAACTGCACTTTCGTCCGCTAATTTTCCAACTTCAGTTGCTACAACACCGAATCCTCTGCCACTTTCACCTGCTCTAGCAGCTTCTATTGCAGCGTTTAATGATAGTAGATTTATATTTTTTGCAAGCTTACTTATTAAATCAGCCATCTTCTCAACAGTATCCGTAACATTTGCTAAATTAGTTATATCACCTATCAGATCGTCCATATGTACATTCATATCTTCAAGAATTTCTACAGCATCTTCAACAGTCTTTCCTCCCATTTTTATAGAATCTTCTGTTTGAGCTGCACTTTCTTTTACCTTATTTGAAAGAGCGTACATCTCCTGCTGTGAATTGTATATATTATTAGTAAGTGAGTTTAGTTCATCAATTCTTTTAAAAGTATGTTCTGCCTTATGTTCAAATCCATCTATTTTTTCGCCTACGCTTTTAGCAGTATCCATGGATGTAGTACAAGAAGAATATATGTTATTAAGCTGCTGTGAAATTCTAGTTGAAGATCTTAAAGTATTATATATCCAAGATATTAGTTTTTCAGTTACTTTACCTAAATCATTGTCTATAAATTTATTATCTTCAATATTTAAAGTCAAATCTCCAGAAACTATCTTTTCAATAGCTTTTTTATATTCATCTTTTATTTTTCTATTTTTTATCACCTGAAAGGTAAAAGCTAAAATAAGTATAACTATTATAATAAGTTCAATTAAATTTAAATAATTCATTTGTATAATCCCCTCTTTAAAATATCTACAATAAAAAGAGATCACAACTTACTGCTCCTTAAGAGCAGCTAAGCCACAACCTCTTTATTGCGTATCAATATTAAATAATTTATAACTAATTATACTCTAATTTTAATTTTTTTTAAATAATATAATAAAATATTATTTAAAGTTAGTATCCTCACTAAATTTAATTTGAGATAAAATTATTCCCAAAAATATAAACATACACCCTATATAGCCTCTAATACTCATAGTTTCACCTAATAAAATAACTCCCCCTAAGGCACCAAACACAGACTCCATACTCAATATTATTGCAGCATGAGAAGGTTTGGCATTCTTTTGAGCTACAACTTGAAGTGTATAAGCCACTCCAACCGATAAAATTCCTCCATAGAGTATTGGAACTAACGCCTGAGATACCCCACTTAAAGTAGTTTGTTCAAATATAGCCGAAGTGATTAAACTTAAAATAGAACAAGTTGCAAACTGTATACAAGATAATTTTAGAGCATCTATCTTATCTGAAAAATAATCTATAGCTAAAATATGTATAGCCCAAAAAACAGCTCCTATAATCTCAAGCAAGTCTCCATAAGCTATTGAAAAATTCTCATTAACACTTAATAGATACAAACCAACTACTGAAATAATTACTCCAAGCCATGCATTTTTTTCAATTTTATGTTTTAATAAAATTCCTATAATGGGTACTAAAACCACATAAAGACCTGTTATAAAACTTGCCTTTCCAGCTGTTGTATACATAAGTCCAATCTGCTGTAAGCTTGCCCCAGCATAAAGAATAAGACCTACTATAATTCCAGGCAATATAGATTTCTTAAAGCCAACATCATACTTTTTCTCTTTCTTTTTTCTTTTATCAAAAAAAATAATTAATGGAACAAGCGAAATACTACCTATCGCAAACCTTATTCCATTAAAACTAAATGCACCTACATAATTCGCCCCAGTTCTTTGTGCAACAAATGCAAAACCCCATATAGCTGCAACTAGCAATAGAAGTGAATTAGCAGCTAATCTTTTATTATTCATTTATTCTCCCCCTTAGATTAAATTCTCTATTATAATACCACAACCACATTTTTTTCTACAAATTAATTCAAAATCCTCACTATATTGTGACGCCAAATATTTCTGAGCATATAATAATATTGAAAGTTTTATTGACTCATATTATTTATATTATTTATTAAATATAGAAAAGCCTAAGAGTATATTCTCCTAGGCTTTTCTGCATCTATAATATTTCAGATTACATCTCTCTATATTAATTGGTGTCTAGTCAGCTTTTTAACTTTTTAAATGTTTTTCTTTTTAAATGTTTTTCTTTTTAAATGTTTTTCTTTTTTTCTTTTTAAATGTTTAAACATTTAACTTTTTAACTTTTTAAGCATTTAACTTTTTATTAAACATAATATTTAAGTAAAATGACTCTAATGAAGCTGTGGAACGCTTCTACAGGAATAAGGTGTTTAACTTTTTATTAAACATAATTTTATTGATGAGGCTTGAGAAGAAGCCTATAAAGCACCTAAAATCTTTGAATATTATTAGCTGATTTTGGAGTGTTTTTTTAAATTATTCCTGCTTCTTTTCAATAGATATATATCCCAATAATATAAAGCAGCCACGCAACAGTGACTGCTTTATTAAAAGGGAGAAGAATAATGAAAAAACTTAATTTCAACTTATAAGTTTATTATAGAGTTACTATGTGTCCTTCATGTGTCATTACAATAAACATTCTGTTAACAAACATCCATCAATTTTATCATCTCTTCTATTAGCTCTTTTTATTTCTTTTTAATACCAAACAAAACCTTTATTAGGCAAAAACTACTTCTTAATCCCCTCCAAGCAATCCTCACAAACATACTTACCTTTAAAGTCTTGTCCACCTTTTATATTGCCGCAGATAGTGCAACCCGGATTATATTTTCTTAGAATCATTGTTTTCTCCTCAGTGAATACCTCTAGGGAGTCAGCGATATCTATATTCATTACTGTTCTTAACTCCTTTGGTAGTACTATTCTTCCTAGCTCGTCTACTTTTCTTACCATTCCTGTACTTTTCATAATTATCCTCCTAAAAATTTATTCTTCAGTTTCTTCTTTTGTCAAGTCCTTGCACTCATTACAATTATAACACTCTCCACTACATACAACATCATAACCTTTAATAATATCCTTTACTTCGCTGCACATGCATTGAAATACTTGGCAGTATTTAATAAACATAACCTTCTCCTTTGCTCTATAAGTATTAGCTTATCAAGCTCTCTACTCTTAGTTAATACCCTATTATCACTAATTCCATACATATTGATGGATTTATGTAAACTTCTTCTCTTTCTCTCTATTATCGAAAATATTCTTATCATCTTCAATCTCCTCTCAAATCTTAATCAACATTCGATTATCTATATAATACAGCTCTTTTCTTAAAATAAACTGAAACTTTTGTTAAGTTGTTTCACAAATTTCTTAAGATATCAGTAAGTAAGACTTTTTTTATTTTTGAAGCTCTTATCTAAAATTTCTTTGGTTAATTGTTTTTGCTGGTTAACTGGTTATATTCTTATCTGTTTTTCTGTATTTCTGGCTAACTGGTTAACTGGTTATCTGGTTCCAACAGTTCTTTTATTAATTTGCAAATACTTAATTCCAAAGCATTGGTATCCTCATTATATGCTAATACATAAATTAGCCTTTTGTTGAATCATATTTTTAATATTTTTTCGGTTTATGAATATTTAACTTTTTATATTATCACAATAACTATGAAAGGTGGCTATGCATATGAGGAAATTTACTAGTACTTTTTTAATTCTTTTGTTCTTATTTTTAATTCCATCTAAAGCTAACGCAGTTTCAAATACGAATACCTTTAAAGAGGGGGTTTATAAAGTATCTGACTTTAATTTTTCTGAAGGTAATCTTTACTATATTCAAAATGTATCTGAAAAAGGACCTATATTTTTGCAGATTTATGATAAAGATCAGATAGCACAACAAGCTATACGCCTACCTCCTAAATCTCAAAAATTTAATTTGATATCATTAAAGCCAGAGCATAGAATTGTAATTATAGGTGATGGAGAAGCCTATATCTCTTAAAATGTACTAACAAGCATCTTTAAAATTGCTTTGATATTTGCTGTTTTAGAATCATACCTGTAGTAAACTAGGCTTCTACAGGTATGATTCTTTTTAATATCATATATTTTACATTATGAACTAAAAAACACCCCAAAATTCATTTCTAAATAATGCTGTGTTTTAGGTTATTATTCATTTTTATAGTTAGTTAACTAAAATAAGATGGCTCATCAAACTAACTTGATTTTATGTTCTTCTACTATCTCTATTTATTTTCCCAATTACAAGTAACAATCAATTTCTTCTTTCTAGTATTATATATCTACTTATGGTAAAATTTTGTTAAAAGGTGGTGTTACTGTGGAATATAATGAACTTTTAAAAACTAAATGTACCTTAAAAGAATATTCCTTTTTAGCGTTATTAATTGCAAACGACTATGCTGATAGTCTTTTCTTAACTTCGTTTGGACAAGTTATTGGTAAACCTTATAAAGATCCAGAAGGTAATTATATATCTAGTCAAATTTCACTCACTGATGTAATAATTATTAATAATAATGGAGTAAAAACTAATTATACCGATTTTACTTTCACCCTTTTTATTGACCAGATCATAGCAATGACACCAATTGATAGGGATTACTTCTTATCTCAACTTGATGATTCTGGATATTAATAGAATCCTTATTAAGGATATAAAATTTCTTTAAAAAATAAAATTTGTGACTGATTTGTGACGTTTGCCTAAAATCAAAAAAAGATAACTCCTAGAACCTAGGAGTTATCAGTATTTCATGGCTTAGTGCCAATTATTCATTACATTATCCCACATCATCTTACCACATTTTGCTAAAGTAACGGTTCCGTAAACACTGTTTGGAATATCCATAGAAAGAATTGTGAAAACAAAATTTCCTTTGGATAATTGGATAAGTTCAGTGTCATTTTCTACACCTTTTTTATCCCCTGTTTTAGATGATATATCATATTTTAAATCATCAGATATATATAATGCTAATTTATTTTTTATCTGCTGTCTTCTTAAAATATCTATAACCATAGTACTATTTTCTTTATTTAAGAAAGTTCCGTTATATAAATGCTTCCATATCTTTGAAAGGTCATATGCTGAAGTTATGTTTTCTAATTCACTTTGGTCTGATCTTTCATCTGTGGTCTTTCTATTAAGAATAGTGCTTCTTAATCCCATTTCTTTAATATCTTTGTTGATTTTTTCCATACTTACTAAATCAATAATTTTATTAGCAGCAGTATTATCACTCTGTATTAGCATAGCCACTAGTAATTCAAATATAGTATATTCTCTCTCATTAAACTCATGAATTATACCAGTACCATAAACTTTATCTTTACTTTCAATCTTTATTTTATCTAAAAATGTAAATCTGCCTTCCTCAACAGATTTTATTAATGATACAGCTATTGGCAACTTCATACATCCAGCCGCTACCATTTGAACGTTTTCATTGTAACTATACATGTATCCTGAATGTAAATCCTCAAAGTAGAAACTATAATTACCTATTCTTGATTCTAAATATCTCTTAATCTCTTTCATAATACCCTCCAGCTTCCATTCTGTTCTGCTACATCTATTATAACATATTGTCAGAAAATTTTGAAGTATTTTAACATTTATTAGAATTATTTTTACATTTAGAAAAGCACTAATTCCATTGGGGAATTAGTGCTTTTATTTTAATCTCCAAAAGAAATACCAATTTTTTTAGCTATAGTTACTAGCTCACCTGTAGGATTTACATTTTTGTTAGCTCCAATTACATTTTCTAAAGAATCATATGAAATAAGATTTCCTTTTAAACAAACCATATTTCCAAACTTTCCTTTACTAATTAAATCAGCAGCTGCTACTCCATATCTAGTTGATAATATTCTATCAAATGGAGAAGTAATGCCTCCTCTTTGAACATGACCTAAAACTGTACATCTAACTTCATTTTCTTTTATTATACTCTCTAAATCTTCTGCTAACTTATTTCCAATTCCACCTAATCTTATTGGATCTGGAGAATCTTTAACTATTTTAGCTACCACCACATCTCCATCTTTTGACTTAGCACCTTCTGCCACAACAACTATAGAGAATGGTTTACCATTTTGCTTTCTTTCATTTATCTTATCTACAACTCTATTTATATCGTATGGTATTTCTGGAATTAAAATTACATCTGCTGATCCAGCTATTCCTGATTCTAATGCAATCCATCCAGCATTTCTTCCCATAACTTCACAAACCATAATTCTATGATGTGATTCTGCTGTTGTATGAAGTCTATCTAAAGCCTCCGTAGCAACTCCTATAGCAGTGTTAAATCCAAAAGTTATATCTGTTGATGCCAAGTCATTATCTATAGTTTTAGGAACTCCTATAACCTTAACACCTTTTCTTGCAAAATCTCTTGCAGAAGTTAAAGTCCCATCTCCTCCTATAACAACTAAAACATCTACGCCTTCTTTTTTCATGTTTTCTACAGCTACATCAGAAACATCTTTTTTAACCATGGCTCCATTTTCTTCTACTGTATAATCAAAAAGGTTATCTTTGTTTGAACTATATAAAATAGTTCCTCCTCTATGAAGAATCCCTGATACACTTTCTAATGTTAAAGGAACATAATCATTATTATATAGTCCTCTATACCCATATCTATACCCTATAACTTCGTACCCATAGTTTAATATTGCTGTTCTAGTTACTGCTCTAATTACAGCGTTTAATCCCGGACAATCTCCGCCTCCTGTTAGTAGTGCAATTTTTTTGATTCCTTGTACCATATTAATCCCCCTCTACTTCTGTAGGTTATTCTTAAATTTATATTGCATTGAAAGTACTATAAACTTTCTAATGTTTACACTATTCAAAGGACTTTTCACAAAACGTTTGCAAATTTTCAGACTATTGTTACAATTAAATGATATCATAATATTCTGAAAGTGCAAAGACATTTTTCATCTCTTTTCTTTGTTAAATATTAATGAATTATATCCTTTTTTTAACTTTATATTGTGTGCATTTTAAATGAAAAGAGCATAAATAATAATTTCAACAAAGTCTATTTATACTCTTTATAGTTTTTCAATCTATTTAATTACACCTGTAGCTATTAATGCTACTAATATTATTCCTGCAAAAATTCTATAAATAGCAAAAATTCTCATTGGTTTTTTCTTCAAAAATGCAATAAATCCTTCAATAACAAGTAATGCTACTAGAAATGCCACCACAAATCCTACCGCCAAGGCTAACCATTCGGTTGAAGTCATAGTTGCATATCCTTTATATTTTATTAAATCAAGACCTGATGCTCCTATCATAGCTGGTATTGCTAAAAAGAATGAAAATTCTGCCGATACTGGAGTACTTAAACCGGAAACCCATCCTCCCATAATAGTCGATGCACTTCTTGACATACCAGGCCACATAGCAAGGCATTGAAATATACCAACTTTTATAGCTTGAACAAAAGATATCTTATCTATATCTCTTGTAACATTTTTTTTGTATTTAAGATTTCTTCTAAAATTATTTTCAATTAATATTAAAAGAATTCCACCTACTATAAATCCAATAGCAACTGTTTTTGTTGAAAATAATTTTTCTTTAATAAGATCATGAAATGCAAAACCTAATATAATGGCAGGGATTGTACCTATTAAAACCGATATCCAAAAATCAAATCCTCTTTTAGCTTCTTTTTTCCCACCAAAAAGAAAATTAAAAAATTCTAATACAGTAGTGTATATCTTCTTCCAATATAGAACGACAACAGCCAAAATAGCACCTAGTTGAATAACTACTTCAAACATATCTGCAAATTCACCTTTAAAATCTATAAGGTTCCCAACTAATATCATATGTCCTGTTGATGATATAGGTATAAATTCTGTTATTCCTTCAACTACTGCTATAACTATAGCTTTTAAAATAACTAAATAATCAATTCCCATTCTTTCTCTCCTTAACCTAATATTTATAATCTAAAATTAATTATAGAACCTATAACTTTGCTTGTCCATCTTATTGAAAGTTTCTTAATAAATATGTTACTAATTTTTCTCCATAACTTACCAGAATATAAAAACTAATTCAGGTTAATATAATAGCATGGAACAAATAACGATTAAGCCAATACTTAAATGATTCTTTTAGATTTATTTAAGCTTGCTAGAATTGAGTATAAGTTGATTCAGATTTATATTTGATCTAGTGAATTCTATATGGTTAGGAAAAGTGTTTTTATAGTCGGAAACTAAAACTTCTTATTATACTAATATTCCAACTTATCATATAGGGTTTAGCTAACATCATATAAGGTGTTGTAATGATGTTATATAGCCGTGAGGTTATATAGGGTTGTGTAAATATTTTATATGGTGGAACGAACCATTGTTATAGGTAGTGATTTATTTGTATTTAGTCGAAAGATTATCTATGTATAATAAATTATTTATAATGGTGTTAGTTTAATCTTATTTGTTCTTTATTTTTTTCATATACCACGTACATCCTTCCCCTTCCTCTTTAGAATATCTTTATATGAAAAATGACACCTAAAAACAGGTGTCATTTTTCATATATTATCCTCTTATGTTATTTAAAATCTCTTCTTCAACTTTTTTAACATCTGGAACATAAGATTTTAAAACTTTTAAATTACCTTTAACACTATATTCTCCTAATGTTGCCGGAATAAAAACTGAATCTCCTTTAGCAATGGTTAAATTCCCATTTTCATGATGTATTTCACCATTTCCTTCTACACAAGTTAAAAGATAAAATCTTTCTTTATCACTTACTTCTTTAACTTCAGTTTTTATATCGTATTTTTCAATAGAAAAGTATTCACATAAAGAAAGATAAGTTTTTTCATATCCATCATACTTTACTGTAATTCCATTAGACTTTTCTCCCTTAAGTGAAAAATCTATTACATCTAAAGCTTTTTCTACGTGAATTTCTCTTCCTCTATTATAATCATATACTCTATAAGTAGTATCACTATTTTGCTGAATTTCAGCTATTAATACTCCTTCTCCAATAGCGTGAACTAATCCACTTTTCACAAAAAACATATCCCCAGGCTTTACTGGAACTTCATTTAGATACTTTTCTAAATTCCCTTCCTCTATGGCTTTTGCAAATTGTTCCTTTGTGCAGTCTTTTGTTCCAACAACAAGTTTTGCACCTTCTTTAGCATCTATTACATACCAAGCTTCAGTTTTTCCTAAATCACCTTCATTTTTCAATGCATATTCGTCATTAGGATGAACTTGAACTGATAAACTATCGTTTGAAGTTATAAGTTTTAATAAAAGAGGAAATCTATCTCCCTTAACTTCTGTTCCTAATAAAGTTATTCCTTTTTCCTCTATTAATTGAGTAAAAGACATCCCTTTATACTCACCATTTGCAACTATTCCAGTTCCATTTGGATGACATGCTATATCCCAGCTCTCACCAATAACACCTTCTGGAAGATTATCTCTGAATTTCTCGAACTCTCTTCCTCCCCATATTCTATCATAATACAAATTTTCAAATATAATTGGATACATGTACATACCTCCTTTTTTCTCATTTTAGCATAATACAAAATCCAATAAAATTCCACTATTAATTAATAAAACAGGGTAAATTCAGGAACAGGTAGTGATGCTCCAGTTTCTTTTTGGAATTCATCATAAAGGTTTTTGGCTTTATTATAATTATCCTCTATAGCCTTTTTTATTTCCTCATCATTAATTGAATCTTTTCCATCTAATGCTGCCTTTAAGTTTATCATTCCTCTATCTAAATCTCCATTTATAGAAATGTAAAAACATCCTGCATTATTTAAAGTTAGAGGATCTGCCTTATCTGCTGAATATGCATACCTAACTTCTGTTATAGCTTCAGTATATTTTTCTTTATTCATATATACGGTACCTAATGTTCTATGATATTTAGGAACTGCTTCATTTAAGGAAATTGATTTTTTTAATAAATCTACTGCTGCATCCATTTCATTGTTGGTTAATTTAATCATAGCCATATTGTAGTTAACTTCTGAATCCATCGGTTTTACTAATGATGCTAAGTTAAAATATTCGTAAGCAGCATTACTATCCTTGGCTGTATACCAATAGAAGTCAGCTATTTTAACCATTATATTAAAATTAAAAGGTTCCTTAAGTAGAGCTGTTCTAAAATATGGCTCAGCCTCTTCTGTATTCCCTTTTTTCATCATTACATCTGGTATTAAAAATCCATAATTATCTGGGTAATCCTTATTAGCTAAAATGCTTTTATCAGCCATTTCTAAAGCCTTATCATATTCACCTTTTTCATAATAGTTCCAAGCTTCAGTATGGTATGCAATGTAGGAGTTTTTATTTTCTTTTGTAATTTCACCTAATAGCTCTGCTGCTTTTTCGCTTTCTCCTAAATTCTCATAATTTTTAGCTTTTATAATTTTTATATTTACTTTACCAACATCTTTTCCATCTAACTCTTGTAGATACTTGTCTGCCATATCTGCTGATACAGAAGACATAGAATAAACCTTAGCAATCCACATTTTGTACGCAAGTTCTTCTGGCTCTTTAGAAACTCTCTCAACCAATTTCTCTAATATAAAATTCTTATTATAAGCAGCTTCTTGAGCTATGATGTCAAAAACCTTCTGCTCATCTTTATCCTTATTCCAAGCTTCTTTTAATGTATCTAATCCTTTGTCCCAATCATTTAGAATCATCTGCATCTTAGCTAAAACAGCTATATCATAAGCTGATTCCTCATCAACAGGATATTCTTTAACTAACTCTTCTGCTTTATTTTTTTCTCCATTTACCATATATACTGTATACATTGTTTTTATTAAAGGTTTGTACCCTTCATATGTATCTAAAAATTCTTCACCTATTTTAAGTGCATCATCATAATCCTTATTCATGAAATAAGTAAAAACTACATGGTTTATGAACTCTTTATCCTTTTCTATAAGTTTTTCAGTTTTCGAAACCATAATCTCATTTCTTTTTTCCATTGCTTCCTTTAATAGATTATTTGACTGCTCGTAATCTCTTTTAACTGAGTGTACCTCTGCCATTTTAACTGTCCAAATAGGCCATTTATCGTCTTCTTGTATCTTTTTATATTCAACTAAAGAATTTTCAAAATCTCTTTCATAAAAAAGAGTTTCTGCTTTGTTATTTGCAATGGTTAATCGTCCCTTTTTAAGGGTAGCTACTGTGGAGAAAATAACAATACATAAAACTGCTACTACAATTCCTACAAATGTTTTAGATTTTAAGAAGCTCCATTTCTCAGCCGCCTTATTATATTTACTATAAAGTGTTTTTATTAATTTCTTACACTTATCCTTAATCATGTATAGGTTTTCCTTGAAATTATCCATATTTCCTCCTAAAATTTCATAATTCCTAAGTAGATTCTAACAAAATACTTCTTAAAAAGCTATAAATTTTGTTGTACAAATTTATTTTATATAAATTATCCATTATGTTATACTTCTAATTAGATTTAAAATATATATTATAGTCAATAATCTAAAAAGATTGATTAATTGAAAATTTTAGTGTATATAAATTATGTTAAAAGATTTTTAAAGGTGGTGGGCAAAATTAATATTAAGTCTTTAATTAGTATAATAGCCGGTAAAACAACAATATTTTTATCCAAGAAGCTCTTTAAGGGAGGAAGTAATTTTCCTGGTAGAGTATCTTTAAAGTTAAATAAAAGAATATTAAAAGATATAGCTAAAAATTATAAAGTAATCCTTGTAACAGGTACTAATGGTAAGACCACTACTACTTCTATGATTACTAATATCATAAAAAACAATGGTCTTTCTGTAGTTACTAATAGTACTGGAGCCAACATGTTATCTGGAATAGTTTCATGTTTTGTTGAAAACTACAAGTTCTTCTCTAAAGAATTAAGATATGCTGTAATTGAAGTTGATGAAGCTAATGTTAAGTTTATAACTGAACATATTTCTCCTGATATAATAACAATAACAAATCTATTTAGAGATCAATTAGATAGATATGGCGAAGTTTATACAACCTTAGAAAAAATTCTTGAAGGAATTAAGAAGGTTCCAAACAGTACCCTAGTTTTAAATGGAGACGAGTCCCTACTTGGACGATTAGATTTACCAAATCCTAAAGTTTATTATGGTTTTAATGCTTCTGTTAATGATGATAATAAAATAGATATAAACGCTGATGCTAAGTTCTGTAAGTTCTGTAAAGCTCCTTATTCTTATAATTTTATTACCTACAATCATTTAGGTGATTATTATTGTCCAGAATGTGATTTTAAGAGAGAAGAACTTAAGTATAGTGTTGATAACATTCTAGAACTTACTGCAGATAGTTCTAAAATAACCTTTAATGGTAATGAAGTGGTTTTAACTCAATCTGGTGTTTATAATATTTACAATGGTTTATGTGCTTATTCTATTGCTAAGGAACTTGATTTAAAGGATGAAAAAATAATTGAATCACTAGGTAATCAATCCTCAAGCTTTGGTAGACAAGAGACATTAACTATAAACAATAAGGAAATTAAAATAATATTAGTTAAAAATCCTGCTGGATATAATCAAGCTATAGATACTCTTTGTCTTAATAAAGACGAATTCTCAGCAGCCTTTTTGCTTAATGATAATTATGCTGATGGTAGAGATGTATCTTGGATATGGGATGTTCACTTTGAAAAGTTAAATACCCTTAACTTAAAGGATATATTCATCTCCGGAATAAGAATGTATGATATGGCTCTAAGACTTAAAATAGCTGGTCTTAATGATGAAAAGTTTATAGTTAAAGAGGATTATGAAGGACTTACAAGTTCTATATTAGCTAGTGAAAGTAAAAACATTTATATTTTAGCTACTTACACTGCTATGATCAATTATAGAAAATATCTTCACTCAAAAGGATATATAGAAAAACTTTGGTAGGAGGTTTAGTTATGGAAATAAATATTTGTCACCTTTACCCTGATTTATTGAATGTATATGGTGATTTAGGAAACATATTAATATTGAAACACAGATGTGAAAAAAGAGGAATTAATGTAAACATAATAAATCTCTCTTTAGATGAACCTTTTATGAAAGATGAATATGATATAGTGTTTTTTGGCGGCGGTCAAGATTATGAGCAATCCATTGTTTCAAGAGATTTAACTGGAGAAAAAAGGGATGCCATAAGAGATTATATAGAGGATGGAAAAGTTTTTTTATCTATATGTGGCGGATATCAGCTTTTAGGAAAATATTATTCTGCACCAAATGGAGAAAAGTTAGATGGCTTAAATATTTTAGACCTTTATACAGAAGGTGGAGATAATAGGTTTATAGGTAATACTATGATTCATAATGAAGATTTTAATGAGACCTATGTAGGATTTGAAAACCACTCTGGAAGAACTTATCTAGGTGAGGGATTAAAACCTCTTGGAAAATGTATCACAGGTTATGGTAATAACGGTGAAGATGGTATGGAAGGGTGTATTTATAAAAATACTTACGGAAGTTATTTTCATGGACCACTTCTTTCTAAAAATCCTGAATTTGCAGATAGATTAATTAAAAATGCTTTAGCTCACAAAGGAATTGAAATAGACCTTACTCCTTTAGATGATTCCTTTGAATTAAAAGCTAAAGAAAATGTAATAAACTCTTTAAAGAATAAACCAGCTTAACTTGGTTTATTCTTTTTTAGTATTTTTATAAGTGCATAAATAATTCTAGCTGTATGTCCCCAGACAACCTCGTCTTCCCATACATAGAAGTAGGTTTCATACATACATTTTGAAAACTTATATCCCTCTCCTCCTCTTATGAGATCATAAGGAAAATCCTCTCCCCTATCAACTATTAACTCTCCTTCATGATATATAGGTTCATTTTCTAGTAGAAACTTTAATGGTATCTTAATTAATGAATCTACCTCATCCTTACTATAGGTATCCTTGAGCTCCTTTATTTTAGCTACAAAAGGATACATTATTACTGAAAAAGGTGTAATAAGATAATCCATAGCAGAATATACTTCTAAATCTTCCTTATCTATTCCAAGCTCCTCAACCGTTTCTCTAATAGCTGCCTCTATAGGAGTTTCTCCCTCTTCGATTTTTCCTCCTGGCAAACAAATATCTCCTGGTTGGTGTCTAAGATTTAACGCTCTCTTCTCCAATATCAAATAAATCTCATCATTTTCTTCGTATAAAAGAATCATAACCGAACTTCTTTTATAACTACCAATTTCTTTTGGTACTCTATTCTGTAGCAATGTTTTTATTGATTTTGTATCCATTTTGTATCTCCTTGGTAATTATTTTTACAGTTGTTATTATACTATAATAATGTTATACTTATAAATGCCAAAATTTAAAAGTATAATTTTAAAAATATTAATACGATAGGGAGATGACACATTGAAACGCAAGAATTTAATTTCTACTTTAGTATTAACACTATCTTTAACAATAATTTCGCCTTTTATAACTAAAGCTCATGCTGTAGAGAAACTACAAGCTCCAAGTATAAAAGGAACCTCAGCTATTTCTATTGATTATGAAACTGGCGAAATAATATATGCTAAAGATATTGATGCAAAGGCTTATCCAGCAAGTACTACAAAACTTATGACAGCTTTACTATTTGCTGAAAACAAATCTAAAAATGATGATATTAAATATACTGAGGAGGCAAAGGCTCAGCCAGCTTACTCTTTAAATACTAATTTCCAACCCATACCAATTGGTGGAACTATGACAGCAGCAGATGTTATGAACGCACTTTTATTGTACTCAGCTAATGATTCTGCTTACATGGTTGCTGATGCTGTAGGGGGTACATCTGATAACTTTATCAAGATGATGAATGATAAAGCTAAAGAATTAAACCTTAAAAACACTAATTTTGTAACACCTAATGGAGTTGATGATGGTCCAAATGGAGATAGTCATTACACTACTGCTTTTGATTTAGCTACTATAGGAAAAGCTGCTTACCATAATGATTGGGTAAAAGAAGTAATGGGAACTAAAAAAGCCACTATAACTATAAACAAAACTGCTGAGTTTAAAGTTGACAATAGAAATGAAAACTTAGGACTCGATGGATGTATAGGTGGTAAAACTGGTTTTACCACAAAAGCAGGAAGATGTTTAGTTGCTTTATATGAAAGAGATGGAAGAAAGATAGTTGGAGTTGTTTTAAACTCTGGTAAAGATATTAATAATCCTCAAGTATTTAAAGATATGGAATCTTTAATAAACTATAGTTACGCTGCAGAAAAAACATCCTACATCTCTTCTGGTACCGAAGTTGCTAAAGTTAACGTTGATTATAAGGCATTTAAATTCTTTGGACCAAAGAAAACAGTTGAAGCAAGTGTTTTAGTAGATAAAGATATAACTATATATGATAATGATATTAACAAAAATGAAGGTACTGTAGCTGTAGATGTTCAAGGAAAAGACGCCTGGTCTTTGGCTGCTAAACCTGAAACTGAAGTTAACTTTTCTATTAGAGATTATAATCAAAAATATGTAGGAAAAATAAATATAAGTACCTTTACTCTTATTAAAACTAACATTGTAACTTATTTAATTACTTTAGGTGTTTTAATAGTTGTATTTACTTTAACATATTTATTATTAACTGCAAAAAGCAGACGTAGAAAAAGAAGATATTTTTAATAAATAAATGCCATAGCTAGTCTAATCGAGCTATGGCATTTCATTTTACACTATTTTTTTCTTTAGACTTTTTACTATCTTAACTATCTCAATTGGACTATCTATAAGATAATCTGGGTTAGAGCTTATTAATTCCTCTATTGGAACCACTGTATATCTAACTCCTATAGTTTTACACCCTGCATCTCTTCCACAGATTATATCAAAAGTTGCATCACCAACCATTATAGTCTCATAAGGATCAACTCCTAATAACCTACAAGCCTCTATAGCTGGTTCTGGACTTGGTTTATGCTTTTCCGTCGCCTCAGGTGTCATAATTACATCAAACAAATTAAATATTCCTGCTATTTTCAATCCTCTATCTGCCATTATTTTTCTTTTAGAAGTTACTATTCCAAGTTTAATCCCCATTCCTTTAAGTTCTTGGAGCATGTCCTTCACTTCCGGAAATGCATAACACATACTATCATGTTTAACATCATTAAGCCCTCTATAAGTCGTAACTAATTCTTCCAACTTATCTTCTGTATAAGGTATCAATGATTGAACTAATGGCTTCCCAAATAGTCTTGATATTTCATCGTCTGAAGGTTCGATATCTAATACTTTTTTAAATGCTTCTCTAAAGGAAGTCAAAATAAGCTCATTAGTATCAAGTATTGTTCCATCTAAATCAAATAAAACTGCTTTTATCATAAAAATCCCCTTCCTTCGTTAAAGTTATTCTCAATAAATATAACTATACCTTATAACACCTATTTCTTCAACTTATCATATATATCCTTGTACTTTTCTGCACCCCTATTCCAACTATTATCTGAGTAAAATGCATTTTCTACAACCTTGTTCCATAAGTTTTTATTTCTGTATACATCTAAAGCTCTATCTAGACTATCTAACATATCTCTTGATTCAAATTCCTTAAAAACAAATCCATTACCCTTTTCTGTTAAAAAATTAAATTCTTCTACACTATCCTTTAATCCACCTACTGCTCTCACAATTGGAATTGTTCCATATCTCATAGATATCATTTGAGTCAATCCACAAGGTTCAAACTTTGAAGGAGCTAAAAACAAATCTGAAGATAAGTATATTTCATTAGCTAAATTTATATTAAAATCAATTATAGTTTTTACCCTTCCTTTGTATCTTGATTCTAATTCCATTAATACTTCTTCATAATACCTTTCTCCAGTTCCAGAAACAATTATCTCCATACCCCTATCAATAAATTCATGAATATTAGATATTAATAAATTAATTCCTTTTTGACTTACCAATCTACTTATTACAGATATTATAGGTGTGTTTTCATCTACAACTAAATTTAACTTTCCTTGAAGTTTTCTTTTATTTATTTTTTTATATTTAATTAAATCTTGTATACTTCCCTTCTCTATAGGAACTTTAAATAGATTATAGTCTATTCCATTAAGTATACCTAAAAAGTTCTCATCTTTATCTTTCAAAACCTTCTCCAAACCAAATCCATAATGTTTTTCTTTAACCTCTTTCAAATAACTTGGACTTACTGTTGTTACAATATTGCTTTTATTAATTGCCCATTTCATAAAGTTAATTCCTTCATTATGCTTTAGTTCTTTTTCAGTATAATACCTTTCTTCATCTATTCCAAGCATCCAAAGAGTATCTTTACCAAACTGCCCTTGATAAGCAAGATTATGAATAGTAAAGAGGGTTTTAATATTTCTATATCTATCTTCTTTATAATAAATATCTTTTAATGGTATAACCATAGATGAATGCCAATCGTTGCAGTGTAATATGTCTGGTACAAAGTCCTTTAGATATCTTATCCCTTCTAATACTGCTTTAGAAAAAAATATAAATCTTTCATCATCATCTCCATAACCATACACTTTTTCTCTATAAAAATAATCCGGATTATCTATAAAATAATAATCTATTCCTTTATAATTGCAATGTTCTAATACACAAGGTACTGTTCTCCACCCTATAAACGTCTCATACTTAGCTACAGTTTTAATCTTTTTACGAAAGTATTTAGGAAATTTATACTTAGGCATTATAATTCTAATATCAATATTTTTATCCTTTAAAGCTTTAGTAAGTCCTAAAGCTACATCTCCAAGACCTCCAACTTTCGCAAAAGGATATGCTTCGGCAGTTACAAATAGAACCTTCATAAATTCACTCCCTTTTAGATAAAAAAAGAGCCATACAGCCCTTTTATAAATTTTAAGAATTTATTAGTTTATCTTTTTGGATAATATGTTCATCTATCCATGTAATAATGAAGTTTAATATATCTATTAGATGTTTTTCTTGACTTTCATCTATCTTGCTTAAATCAAAACTATTTATTTTATCAATAAACTCATCATGCTCAACCTTATGAGATAAAAATTTCTTATACCCTATACTAAGCATATATTCTTCCTCAGACTTAAAATGAAATACTGTATAGTTTGCAAGTTCTTCAATAACCTCAACAATCCTATCGTATTTATCTGTTAAAAAATCATTTTTTAACAATTCATAAACTTTATTAGCTATTTCGATTAGCTTTTTGTGTTGTTCATCTATAAGTTCAACACCAATTACATATTCCTCTTTCCAATGTACCATAATACTACCACTCTCCCTTACAGTATTATACTACAATTATATTATTCAGTGATTTTATTCATCAAAAATTTACAATCTTTTTCACTATCTAAATCTTTTCCTTAGAAATCAAAATACGTCTAACAGCATCATTTAACCTATCTTCCGATATTTCTCCTTTTATAACCTTATCTTTTATATAAGTTACAAGTTCCTCATAATCTTTTTCATTGCCGCCTGGAACTACTGTGACTGGCATCAAAATAATATCTGCTCCTGCATTTATAGATTTTTCAACTGCATCTTTTATATTATAGTTTTTAGCTATAGCTCCCATATTAAAAGCATCTGTTATAACAACTCCATTAAACCCCATTTTCTCTTTTAATAAGCTAGTTATCATAGACTTAGATAATGTTGCAGGGGTTTTATCATCATCTAATGCAGGCACTATTATATGCCCTACCATAACCATATCTACATTGTTTTCTATAGCTTTTTTAAATGGATATAATTCAACTTTCTCAATTCTATCTATTGCGTGAATTACTTTAACGAGCTCTTTATGAGAATCTCCTGATGTATCACCATGTCCTGGGAAATGTTTAGCAGTAGCTAATATTCCCTTAGACTTAAGTCCTTTTATAAATTCAACTCCAAACTCAGCTACAACCTTTTCGTCACTACTAAAAGCTCTATTTCCTATGACTGGATTTTTAGGATTAGTATCAACATCCATTATAGGTGCAAAATCTAAGTTTAATCCTAAAGTTTCAAAATCTTCTCCAATAGTGCTTCCAGCTATAAATGCATTTTTAGAGTCTTTCGTATTTCCTATTTCTCTTGCACTTTTTGTTTTATTGCTCGTAGGTATTTTACTTACTTTTCCACCTTCTTGGTCTACTGCTATAAAAAACTTATTATCTTTGCTTAAGGCTTGAATATCTTTAGTTAACTTTTGGGTCTGATCTTTATTTACCATATTATACTCAAATAATATAATTCCAGCTAACTGATGCTTATTCAAAAAATTTTTAGTTTCTTCATTCACATTCGTGAACCTTATTGTTTTCCCGTTATCAACCACATTATCAATGGATAACATCATCATCTGATCAATCTTTTCTTCTATAGACATGTTCTTTACTTTGTCTTTTATTACATCTTGATAAGAATCTATATTTTGAACCTCATCTTTGGCTATACTGCATCCCCCTAAGGTTAATATCAATACAAAAGAAAGAAAAACTTTTAGTAATCTATTCATACTTTATTCTCCTCACTATTAATATTCCTTAGGTTATGTATATTTTGTTTATTCTATACTTTCAGCTAAAATATCATAAGCATACTGAATTATTTCATTTTAATTTCACAAATAAATACACTCTAATGAGTGTATTCAGCTGCTAAAATACTATCTTTTTTAAAATATCTAACTTGATTTCTTAAGTGGCAAAAGGCTTTAATATTTTCATCATTTACACCTAATACATCTATATTTCTTTTAGTTATATTATTGTCTTTACCCATGTAGATAATTGTAACAGCTTTATGATTTTCTATAGATTTTTTTATTATATCCATTACTAATCACCTCTTTAATATATTATAAACTATATTAAAAGTATATGCAAACATTTGTTCTCATATTCGTTTTATTCGTAAAAAAAGACACCCTAAGGTGTCTTGTATTATTTAGCTATTTTATCCATTATTTCTATCCTTGAATCTCCTAAAACCTTGGCAAGTTGTGGAGATATTATTCCATTCTTATACACTCTCTCCCCATTAGAATCAATAATCTTTTTTACTCTTTCTTCTAACTTTTCATAGGTAATAAGATTTTCTAAATACGAGTCTATTGAATCCTTTAAAAATGTTGCTAATTCCTTTGGGTTTTTATATACTGTTCTCATTTTAAACTCCTTTGTATTTCATTAATTTAGAATATTATATATTATAATATTCTAAATTTCAATTTACTTCTATATTTTTCTTAAGTTATAAAATTGTTTTTTTTTAATATCTTATGTTAAACTTAAGTTAGACTAATTTATTGAGGGGGAAGTAAAGTGAAAAATTTCAAAAAAATATCTTTGTTATTAATTATATCTCTAATTTCTGTAATGGTTCTCGGATGTTCAAAAAAAGAGAAACCATCAACAGTTTTTAATAACTTAAAAGATTATTTAAACAAACAAGATTACAAATCAATATATACGTTATTAGATGAAGACTCAAAATCATATATTAGCGAAGATGATTTTGTAAATAAGTATACTAATATATTAGGAAGTTTAGGATCAAAAGACATATCTATATCCTCTGAGGAGTTATCTACTGTAGACAAAACTAAAGAAAGTACAGTTAGTATCCCTTTTACATTATCAATGAACAGTGATTTTGGTGAAATAGACCTCCCTGACTATTCACTAGATTTAACTAAATCAAATGATAAATCTAATCCATGGAAAATTAAGTGGAGTGAAAAACTTATACTTCCTGAATTAGAAAAAGGAGAAAAGGTAAAATTTCAAAGAATAACTGCTGTCAGAGGAGAACTTATGGATAGAAATGGAACTAAGCTAGCTTCAAACGGCAAAGTGGCTTCTGTTGGAATACATCCACGTAAGTTTCTTACAGCTAAAGATTCTAATATACAAGCCCTATCCTCAATACTTGATTTAAGTATTGACTTTATAAAAGATAAGTTTAAAGATGCTGAAAATA
This sequence comes from Clostridium sp. YIM B02506, assembly GCF_022324845.1. NCBI lineage: Bacteria > Bacillati > Bacillota > Clostridia > Eubacteriales > Clostridiaceae > Clostridium > Clostridium sp. YIM B02506. Next base: position 43,856 of record NZ_JAKGTG010000011.1, on the reverse strand, counting down.
AGCTAGATGAGTTTATTCCACTAGTTAAAATTTCCTTAAATGATAAAGAAAAAATTCAAAAAGCTACCAGCCTTCCTGGTGTACAATATATGGAGGTTTCCTCAAGAATCTATAATGGAGGAGAAGCTATAGGGTCATTAATAGGATATACTGCTCCAATAACTGCAGAAGAGCTTGAAAAAAGTTCAGATAAAGGTTACGGTTCTACTAGTAATATTGGCAAAGCTGGTTTAGAACAAGTTTTTGAAACAAGACTCAAAGGAACAGATGGATTTAAGTTAACCGCAACAAGAGATGGTAAAGATGTTACAATACTTCAGAAGGAATCATCACCTGGTGAAAATATAAAACTTACTATAGATTTACCACTACAACAAAAAGTTTATACTGAAATGAGCGGTAAAAAAGGTGCTTCTTCCTCACTAGATCCTAAAACTGGTGAAGTTTTAGCATTAGTTAGCTCACCTTCTTATGATCCTAACATTTTTGTAACTTATAGATCTGATACATTGAAGAAACAAATAGATTCAACTTGGTCTAATATTTCAGTAAACAGATTTAATAATTCCTATGCTCCAGGCTCAATATTTAAGCTTGTTACAGCTTCTATCGGATTAGATCAAGGAGTTATAAAACCAGATGAAGCATTAGATATTAAGGGAGCATCTTGGCAAAAAGACAGTTCTTGGGGTGGCAAAACTATAACTACTACAGTTGATCCTGGAAAACCTGTAAATCTTAAAGATGCTTTTATATACTCACACAATATTTATTTTGCACAACAAGCATTAAAAGTTGACAAGGATAAGTTTGTAGAAGGAATTAAATCTTTTGGTATAGGTGAAGATTTACCTTTCCCATACCCTATGGCAAAAAATCAAATATCTAGTGACAATTCCTTAAAAACCGATGAACTTCTTGCAGATACAGCTTATGGACAAGGGGAACTTTTAATTACACCTTTACACGCTGCTTTAATGTATAGCGCAGTAGTTAATAATGGTAATATAATGAATCCTATAATTGAAATTAGTGATTCTAATCCTCAAAAGATATGGAAAGAAAATGCTATAAGTAAGGATAACATAGATATATTAAAAAATGATTTAATTGCAGTTGTAAATAGTCCGGAAGCTACAGGTAATTTAGCTAAAATAAATGGAGTTAACATAGGTGGAAAGACTGGTACAGCTGAAATAAAATTAAATCAAGGAGATACCGCAGGTACTGAGAATTCTTGGTTTGTTGGAATAAATATGGATAATCCTAAAATGGTAATCGCAATGATGATGGAAGATACTAAATCCATAGGAGGCACACATTACCTTGTACCTAAAGTAAAAAATGTTCTTCAATATTCTTTAGGTTCATAATAAAAAATAGCTATGCATATTAAAATGTATAGCTATTTTTTATCTTTTAATTTTTCAACTCTATAACCAATTTCTCTGTTACTTTTCCTATAAGCTTCTATTATGAGCTCTTCTTTAGTTGGCTCTTGCCCTAATAGAGCATCAATTGTGAGTTGATTTCTAGTGCTGAAATATTTTTCTAAAATTCTTTCCTCTAATTCATCTTGAGAAGCTAAGGTTCCTTCATGTAATATATGTTTAACATCGAAACCTTTTTCCCTTAAAGCTCTTCCTACTAGTATTGCTCTATGACAATTAATAGGATCTTGCATAGCTCCCATTAAAGCTATTTTATATCCTTTATTTAAACCATTTTTTAATCGTTTTATGCCTTCCAAAAAATGTTCATCTCTCATGGCTTTTTCAAAATCTGCATATCCTTCCTTTGTATAAGAACTTCTATTCATTCTTTGAGCTGCAAATTCTTTACCCATATAGATATATAAATAACCCCTATCAGTAAGTGTTTTTCTTATTGTCTCTTTATTAAATTGAACATTGTATTTTGAATAGGGTGTTCCCCTTATATCTATTACGCAATCTATATTAAAAATTTTAAGCATATCTATTAACTTTTCAACAGAATAATTAGAATGTCCTATTGTATAAATTTTCATAAATTATACTCCTTACTAATATCTTTGGTAAACTTGATTTTTATCAAGATATCCACTATCTATTAAAACCCTATCTAAATTATTTTCATCAACTAACACAGGGGTGAGTAAAATAGTTGGAACATCTTTTCTTCCATTATTAACAGTTGTACTAGCATCCACAGGATCTCCTTTTGAAAGTTTTACAGCAAGATCAACTGCTTCCTTTCCAAGTTCTCTACTATCTTTAAAAACAGTCATGCTTTGGGTACCATTTACAATTCTTCGAGCTGCTTCTAACTCTCCATCTTGACCTGTTACTAATACCTTTCCAGCTAACCCTTGCTCGTCCAACGCTCTAATTACAGCACTTGCAATATTGTCATTAGGGGATAATATTGCAACTACATTATTATTATTTTCTACAAGTGCATTTTTAACTATATTATATGCATTTAATGGATTCCAATCAATAACTGGTGCTTCTTTTACTATATTTATATATCTTTGTAGTACACGAGGTCTTATATACTCCATAGCTCCCTCTCTAAGCAGAGATGAATTGTTATCCGCTGGATCCCCAAATAGAATTATATAATTTCCTCTTGGAGCTTTTTCTATTAAATATCTTCCTTGAATCTGCCCAACCCTTAAGCTGCTGTATGTTATATATGCATCTATATCTGCATCTAGTATTAATCTATCGTAAGCTATAATTTTAATTCCAGCCTTTTTTGCTTTATCAAGTACAGGGGCTAAGCTTTTAGAATTTATAGGAGCTATTATTAGAACTTGAACTCCTTGATCTATCATCTCATCTATTTGCTCATTTTGCCTGTTAGCATTATTTTCAGCTATAGTAACTTTAAGTGGCACTCCTAACATATCAGCCTGCATTTCCATAGCTCTTCCATCTATTGCCCACCTATTCTGTATTTCACTTGGTAATGATACTCCTATTGATCCTTGTCTGTTTCCAATATATCTATCTATAAATTGATTTCTCCAGTTGTATTCATATAATTCCACTGCTTTGATTTCTAATATCTCGCTACAAATATAAAAAATTGGTACTAAAAAAGTATCTGGTAGTGATATATACATTTTTACCTCTAACTATAATTACTCCTTAATACATAGAATACTCATTTTATATGCATTTATTACTTTACAAAACTATTTCTTTCATATACCTCATTTTTACCTAGATAACCACTATCAATAAGAACTCTATCTATATTATTCTTATCTACTAATATAGGATTAAGTAAAATTGACGGTACATCAACTTTGCCATTATTAGTTATATCACTTACATCAAGTGCTTCTCCTCTTGCAAGCTTAACAGCAGTATTTATAGCCTCTTTTCCTAATTCCCTAGTATCTTTAAAAACTGTCATACTTTGAGTCCCTTTAACTATCCGTTTAGCAGCTTCTAAATCTGCATCTTGTCCTGTAACCACAGTCTTACCAGCTAAGCCTTGTTCTTCCAACGCCCTAATTGCACCCTCTGCTACTGAATCACTTGGAGCTAATATAGAATCTATTTTGTTGTTATTTTCCTTTAGTGCATCTTTTACTATATTATAAGAAACTTCAGGGGACCATTTAAATGCAGTACCTTCCTTTACTATATTTATATATCTTTGCAAAACCCTAGGTCTAATATAGTCCATAGCTCCTTGATTAATTAATACAGCATTATTATCATACGGATGTCCCAAAATTATTACGTAACTACCTGTCGGAACCTTTTCAATTAAATATCTACCCATAATTTCCCCAACTCTTACACTATCAAAACTTATAAAAGCATCAAGATCTACATTGGGTATAAGTCTATCATATGCTATAACCTTTATTCCTTTATCCTTAGCCTTTTTTATTACTTGCTCTAAAACACTTCCACTAATAGGTACTATTATCAATATATCAACACCTTGTGCTATTAGTTCCTCTAACTGCAGTATTTGATTTTCTTCACTGTTATTAGCATTTTTAACTATTATTGGTATCCCTAGCATATCTGCCTGTTCTTCCATAGCTCTACCATCTCTAGCCCATCTTTTTGGCACCTCACTTGGTAGAGAAACTCCTATTAATCCTTGTCTAAAAGAAAAAAACTCATTTCTAAAATTTTCTTTCAACTCAAATTCTTTATTTCTTATTTCTTTAATACCTAAGCTATCTTTAGAAGCATATCTAGTGGGTACTAAAAAGTTTTCTGGCATTAACAAAAACACTTTTACCTCTAAGTATAATTATTCCTTAATACATAGAATACTCTTTTTGTATTCATTTATTACTTTACAAAATTATTTATTTTCATTTATTACAATATATTGTACTTTCAAATAATATGACGTGCTATTGTCATGTTATTTGATTTATAATAAAAATAAATAATTGTAAAGAGGTGATATTATGCCAACTCCTTTAAAATACATGTATGATGAAATTTTTCTTAATAATTTTTCCAAAAAAATTCATAGCGTATATGATAAATTTAACATAGAGAGTTTTGTACATACAGTAATGGATAACTCCTGGGAAACCCTTGAACTAAAAGAGAGAATTCGTAAGATAACTCTTGCATTAGGTGAACATCTCCCAACTGAATACGAAAAAGCCTTAGATATACTATTCTCTATTGATGAATCTTGTGTTGGATTTCCTTACTTATTTTTTCCTGACTTTGTAGAAGTATATGGGCAAGCTGATGAATATTGGCCCCTATCCATGAAGGCACTTGAAAGATTCACCATTAAGTCATCATCTGAATTTGCTGTTAGACCCTTTATACTTAAAAAACCTGAAGTTATGATACTTCAAATGAAATCTTGGGCTAATAGTTCAAATGAACATGTTCGAAGACTCGCTAGTGAGGGCTTAAGACCACGTTTACCTTGGGGAATGTCTCTTCCAATTTTTAAAACTGATCCTATTCCAGTTTTATCTGTACTTGAAATATTAAAAAATGATGAATCACTTTATGTAAGAAAAAGCGTTAGTAATAATTTAAATGATATTTCAAAAGATAATCCTAATTTAGTATTAGAAACAGCTTTAGCTTGGAAAGGTGTAAATTCTAATACGGATTGGATAATAAGACATGGTTGTAGAACTTTAATAAAAAAGTCGCATCCAAAAGCTCTTGAACTTTTCGGTTATTCTCTTAATGGCAGCAATGATTTTTCAATAAAAAAAGCTTTTCTAAAAATAAATCCTTATAACATAACCATAGGAGATAGCTGTGACCTTCATTACGATTTAAAACTTGAGGTAAATAGAAAAACTAAAATTAGAATAGAATATAAGATAGATTTTATAAAAGCTAAAGGTAAAAAATCCAGCAAAGCCTTTCTTATATCAGATAAAGAAATTTCAAAAGATATTAATATAGAAGGCAGGCGTACTCATAGCTTTAAAGATTTAACTACACGTAAACATTATCCTGGAGAGCACTCTATAACTCTCCTCATAAATGGTAATGAAGTTTCTAAAGATACTCTAATCCTTAAGTAAAATAAAAGCACTTAGAAAAAAATCTAGGTGCTTTAACTTTGTTATATACTTCAATTCAAAGTGTTAATTATATATAATAAGCTTACGCTTTCAAGCATAAACTACAGTATCCTTACCATTTATAATACTTTCTCAAGCTCTTCTTTAATATTATTTGTAAGTACTCCCCCATGATAACATATAATCTTTTCTATATTATAGGACATAAACTTTTTTATAGATTCTTTTGCACTAACCATATCTAAGGTATATTCAGGATTAGCAATAGATAAATGACCTTTTTCAATAATCATAGCATCTCCAGTAATTAAAGTTTTGCTTTCTTTAACATATATTGATATATGTCCTGGCATATGCCCTGGAGTATTTATTATCTCTAGTCCTCCACAACAATTAAGAACTTCTCCATCTTCTACACATTTATCTACAAAAACATTCTCTAAATCTTCAAGCTGCTTTTGAAACTTTCTAGCACCAGCTTTTTCATTTTCCGGAAGCATATCATAAATATCCTCTGCCTGCTTTAACCTTAAAGATTTTACTTTTCCGCTTACATATTTCTCTTCCTCTATAGACGAAATAATCTCAACACTTGGATACTTTCTTTTTAGCTCAGCTAAAGATCCCATATGATCGTAGTCATGATGTGTAATTATAACCTTTGTTAAATTACTTATATCTACATTATTTTCTTTGGCTGCTTTTTCTATTAACTCTAATGAATTTGGATAACCGCAGTCAATCAAAATCATTTCTTTATCGTCCCTTAAGATCACAGGGAAAATACAATTAACTGAATCATTATAAAAATATTTTAATTCCAATACTTCTAAAGTGCTCATTTTCTCCCTCCTAGATAAATCTATACTTAATACTATATCATAATTATTTTTAATCTTATTGCTCATAATTGTTTCTGTATTAATAAAGCAAGAAGCAGTTAATATTTCTACCAACTGCTTCTTACTAATTTCATCTGATGTCTAGCCACTGTAACACTCCCACGCACTGTGTGAAAGCGACTATGCCAAATATAAAATTTGGAATATCTTCTTTTCTTCAAGTGGGAGATAACCGTGGCACGACCCTAGCTATGTTCAGCAATTCTATTTAAGTTTATTTTATGTTTGAATTTCTCAATTGATCTATTAATTATAAGTTCCTCTGGAAAATTAACTTCCTTTAAAACTTCATATGCTAAATCATATTTACAAATATCTGTATCTATATGAGCGTCACTTGATACTATAATTTCCACATCATACTTCTTGCATAGCTCTAACATACTAATGTTATTTTCTCTAGCATTTTTTCTATTATTAATAGGATTTAAGGAGTTATTGTTAAGCTCTAAAAGTGTATTATACTCTTTAGCGGCTTGTACAATAATCTCATAATTTAAAGGACAATCTCCATCATCGGGATGACTTATAATATCTATTCTTGGATTCTTTATTGCCTCCATTATAGCATTTGTATTTTGTTCCATAGTTCCATGTGTATAACAATGATGATGTATTCCTGCTATTCTTATGTCTAACTTATCTATGATTCTATCCTCTAAACTAAGTTTACCATCATAATCTAAAATATTTATCTCAGCTCCAAGCATAAGTTCTACTCCATACATCTCTCTAGGAACCACTCGTAAGTTGGCAAAATAAATAGGTGCGCATGTTCCTGGTATTCCTGTTGCATGTTCTGTAATTCCTAACAATTTTAAACCTTTATTAGAAGCCTCTTTAGCCATTTCTCTTATAGTGCTATAAGCATGACAACTTGCTATTGTATGTGTGTGAACGTCCAATTCTATATTCATTTCTACCTCCTTGAAATATAAGAATTAATTACACTAACTATTATACCTCTAATTTATTTACTTAGATTATAAAAAATAAAAAACCTCAATTTCTCAAGGTTTCTTATCTTATTAAAATTCAAAATATATCCAATTATCTATTTCCAGATCATTAAAATAGTACCTGAAGTTATAAGTGCTCCTGCTATAAATGTTTTTATGGTGAAATCTTCTTTTAATATGAAAAATGATAAAATCAATGTAAGTACTATGCTTAATTTGTCAATCAATGCAACCTGTGCAACTTGTCCCAACGAAATAGCTTTATAATAAAATACCCAAGACAATCCGGTAGCTATACCTGAAAGTATTAAGAATGTCCAATTTTGCTTAGTTAAGCTGGTTATCCCTTTGTATCCTCCTGTACTTAAAACAATTCCCCATGCTAGAACTATTATCACTACAGTTCTTATAGCAGTAGCTAAATTAGAATCTACTCCTTTAATACCTATTTTGGCTAGAATTGATGTAAGCGCTGCAAATACTGCTGAAAGTATGGCAAATAATTTCCACATTCTTTACCCTCCCTATAAAAATCACTACTTCTTTACTTTAGCTTATTCTGATTTGATTAATTCGTTACAAAATTAAATATTTATTTTTAGTATTATAGCATAAATAAAAGTATACATTCTACTAAATTAAAGCTTAGTAAAAGTATACTTTAAAGCTTATTTTTCTAACTTTATTGATATTAAGAGTTTTTTACAGGATGCCTTATTACGGTTTTTAGTTTATCTAAGCTTGTTTTTCTAGGATCAGACAGATAAATTTCATGATGTCTTTTTATTATACCTTGTTCATTTATGGTAGAGATTGCATTTATCAAATTATTATCTTCTACATATTTATCTAACTTTTCTACAGTTTTAGGTTCATCATCATATGAACCAATGTGCATAATTTGAACACAAAGACCTTCTCTGAAACTTTGTAATCTAGCCTTAGAAACATTTAAATCAGGTTTCTTTCTTAATACCTCACTACATGCCCACTCAAACACCTCTTCTGTAACAAATTCAGGCTGTCTTATCATTGATGTCCACTCAAATTTATCCTTCTTCTTAAAATCCATACCATCATTCTCCATCCACCAAAGCCCTTCAAGAGGGGGAACAACATATTCGAAATAACCTTCTATATTATAACTTCCCTTTTTACTCATTTTGATAGTATAAGATAAGGCATACAAAATTTCCACTGCTGATTGATATTCTCCATCCTCATCATTTGGATTTCCTTTTCCATCTACCATAATAAAATTCATTTCAGGTACATCAACTAACATTGGTTCATTTTTAGGCAGATATAAGTCTTTAAACTCTTTTTTATAATCTAATTTAATTTGAATCATTCTATTTTCTCCTCCTACTTTATTGGAATTATAATTTCAGTTATATAATTATTAGGGTTGCCTTTAAATATTTTACCTGGCCCTTTAATATATATTTCTCTTGATGGTGTTAAACATTTATAATTTTTATCTTTTGCATAATCTAATATGGATTTATAAGCCATATTTAGGCTCCCATAATCACCTTTATGAATTGTAGCAACTGCTTTTATCTTAGGTAATTCTTTTATTGTTACCTCGTCATTTTCAATTTTTTCTGATGTTGGTACACATAGTTCTATGTCGGCCTCTTCAGCATATTCACTATCATAATAACAGTTAAAAGGCTCTCCCACTGCTTTCCCTTTTATTGCTTTATATATTTTTCCAATATGCTTTCCTACATCGCTATACTTTCCTTTAAATCTAATTGATGCAACCCTCACAGCTTCAAGCTCTTTAATTTTAATTTCATAGCTCATACTAATCTCCTCTTCCTTATCTAAATTAATATAGAGGTCTATCTTTTTAAGTAATAGTTTTTCTTGCTGAATTTTCTTTTCTATTAACTCTTTCTTTTCTTGTAAATAATAAGATAAATCTGATTTATCCTCATAGCTATTAAGTAGATCTTTAATCTCAGAAATAGAAAAATCTAAGTTTCGTAACATCAGTATTAGCTCCGCCTTTTTAAAATCCTCTTCGCTATAATACCTATAATTAGTATCCTCATCTCTATAAGATGGAGTTAGTATATTTTCTTCATCATAATATCTTAAAGTCTTTACAGTCATATTTGTTATCTTTGAAAACTCACCTATTTTATACATTTCTTCCCCTCCATAACATCAGTATAACCTATCCCCTGCACTGGAAAGTCAATATATTTTCATAACACTGTTTCAATGTTACAATGTTCCAATGCTTCACTGTTCCGCTGTTCCTATGTTTTTATGTTTCTACGCAAGTATGTTTTTATGCAATTATGCTTCCCTGTTTTGCTGTTCCAATGCTGTTATGCTCCTATGATTTTAGAATCAAAAAAAGAAGTTAAACTACAAAAAGATTTCTGTAGCTTAACTTTATGTTTAAACATCAACTTTTTCCATATGATTTGCATACCATCTACTAAATAGTATTTTCAAAGAAGCTGCAAGTGGTACTCCTATAAGCATTCCTATAAGACCACCAACATTTCCACCTATAAGTATTGCAAGCATAGTAAATACTGGATGTAACCCTACACTATCACCAACTATTTTAGGTGCTAATAGATTATTGTCTATTTGCTGAACCACAAGCATTCCTATGATTGCCCATACGGCAGTTATTGGTTCTCCACTTAATAAAGCCATAACTACAGCAAGTATAGTTCCTACAACTGGTCCTATATATGGTATCATGTTACAAATACCAGCTATTATACCTATAACTAAGGCATAGTCTATTCCTATAAGGAATAATGCAATTGTTGATAATACTCCAACCATAAATGCTTCTAATAGTTGTCCTTTTATATAATTATTAAAAGTATCATTGATTATATTAAATATTTCTTTCAACTTATTTCCAGACTTGCTCTTTCCAAAGATAAGATTAAAAATCTTATTCCATAAATCCATAAAGTATTCTGAATCCTTTATAAGATAAATACTAAGAACTAAAGCTATAAAAAATGTTGCAATATTTCCACCTGTATTAACTACAAAGTTCCCCATAGCCCCTATACTGTTTGTTACATATACCTGTATAGAACTTACTATTTGCGCTATTTTATCATTTAAATTTCCTCCAAGAAGAGAAATATTTAAACTTTCTAGCTTTTCACTTATAGAATTTACTGAAAGAGTTGAATTGTTTAAGTAATCAGTTAAATACGCGGTCATATTTGTTATGGATGTATTATTTGAAAGTTTGCCTCCAACCATGATATATATACCAGAAATTATAGCTATAAATATTGCCATTACTAATATGTACATAGTTACTATTCCAACTGTTCGTCTTGTGCCTTCTTTTTTAAATATGTTATTTTTTCTTAAAAATTCTTCAATAAATTTAACTCCAGGATAAAGTAGATATGCTATTATTAATGCTATAAAAAGAGGCTTTACTAACTGCATAAAATATCCTATTGTTCGTGAAATAAAATTAATTATTCCTCCTATATTATCGAAAAGACTTATACCCGCATAAATTAAAAGAGCCGTTCCTGCAAAATATAAGCAATACTGTATTAGTTTTTTATCTAATTTCATTAATGCCAAATCCTCCTGAATAATGTATTATAATTTTCATTACCTTATTATATGGTTATTTATAATTATAATAAATATATGTCAATCAGTAAAGAACAAATAATTTCTAATATGTAAAAACCATTATCACAAATGTAATAATGGTTTTTATTTTATAAGCTTTCTAATTCTTTACATATATTATCAATTTCGTTATAACTGCTTGTCATATCTACTATGCTTTTATTTAATTCATTTATTGCTAAAAATATTTGCTCCATAGATGCTGCTGTTTCTTCAACATTATCGCTGATATTATGAACAGAATCTAAGGAATCTTTCATAGATTTCTCTAATATTCTATACTGAGAACTAACATTTTTTGAATGACTAAGTACATTCGAGGTATTAGAATTAACATTTTTAAATAAATCTTTTACATCATTTGTATGGTCATTACAAGCCTGTATAGATTTTTGCTCTTTAAGTATTTGATTTGCAACTACTTGCGTTTTATTTGATATATTATTAAGTATTGATTCAACTTTATCTGTTGATGCTTTTGAGTCCTCTGCCAATTTTCTAACTTCTTCAGCTACTACAGCAAACCCCTTACCATGTTCTCCAGCTCTTGCTGCTTCAATTGATGCATTAAGTGCCAAAAGATTCGTTTGCTCTGATATTTCTGTAATACTGTTTATTATTTGTACTATTTTGCTATTTTCTTCACTTAGCTCAGTTATTAATGAAACTACACTAGTAATATCTGAATTAACCTTATTCATTTCTGATGATAGTATATCCACTTTATTTGTACCTTCTAACACAACATTTTCCGTAGACCTTGAAAGTTCTTCCATAGTTCTTATTGCGTTTGTAACTTCCTCAACCTTTTCTACGCCGACTTCCATGACAGATTTCATGCTGTCTACTACCTCTACTTGATTTGAAGCTCCTGCTGAAACCTCACTAGTTGAGCTTGTAATCTCCTCTGTTATCTGACCTGTTGAAGAGATTCCATTTCTTATTTTTTTGTTAGCATCTGTTAAAGTTTTTATAGTGGTGTATATCTTTTCTAATAATACTTCTGCTTTTTGTTTTGCCTCTTTCGTTTCTTTATGGTTGTCTTCTATGTTCTTATATATTGTTTTTGTTATAAATGCATTAATAGATAGTACAGCTGATGCTGCTACAATGTATAATATGTAAAATATCAATTCTTCATAGCCTACAGAAGCAAATAGGCTTGTCTTATATGTTAAAAAGAAATATATGATTAATGCTGAGGATACCAGAGCCTCTATTATCAATACTTTAAAATCTTGATAAACACTAATAAGCATTACCCCATAATAAATCAAAATAAAATTTGCCCAATTAGGATCAGATATAAACATTATAAATATTACGACCCCATACATAAATATCCCAAAATACATAGCCGGTATGATTTTTTTTCTTAGCACTAGAATGATGTCAACTAAAGCTAAAGGTATAGCTGCCGCTATTAAAATCACTATAGCCTTTTGATCTACTTTCAAAATAACATCAAATATAACTCTTAATATTACGGATCCTATAAATCCTGCAAGCATAATCTTATTTTTTAAATCAATGTTCTTTTTATAATCCATTGTCTTTCCCCCTCTTAGAGATTGTATAATAATCATCCTTAATATGTTTTAATATCCATCTATATATATTTTCGTCATAATCTCCCTAATAGTTTATCATGTTATTATATTTTCTTCTATATTATCTCAAACTTTATTACATAATTCCTCATTTTTCACTAAAGGTTCATTTTTATACATAAAAAAATAATCCATTATATATATTTTTTAGTAAAATAGTAACTACTTATATAAAATTTTGTTTTTGTAAGTTCAAAAATACTAAATATTATTGAAAGCAGGGTGAACTTAAAATGAATGTGAAAATAAAAGCGATAGACTATTATCATCCAAAAACAAAATATTCAAACGAATACTTTTTAGATCATTTCTCTAAACAAGGAGTAGACATTTCTGGGCTTTTAAAAGTTACAGGGAGAAAAGAGAGATATATTTCAGAAGATCCATATGAAAACTCTTTGATTATGGCAATTGAAGCCTGTACAAAAGTTTTAAGAACTTCTGACATAGATCCAACCGATATAAATCTAGTTGTTTTTGTATCCTCAACCCCAGAGTATTTATCTCCTACAAATGCTGTTAAAATACATGAAGCTTTAGGTTTAGGTAAACAAACTAATGCATATGATATGAACGGTAATTGCTCTGGAATGATCAATGCTTTTGATCAAGTTTGCAGAACTATGAAAAGTAATAATAGAATAAAATATACACTTTTAGTTGGCTCAGATTTACTTATTAGATATTCTAGAAAATCCGAAGCTATAACTTATGCTAACTTTGGTGAATCAGCTTGTGCAGTTTTATTAGAAAATGTTGATAACGGTCCTTCCGATTTTATAGATAGCTCCTCTTATGTGGACAGTTCTTTAAGCTGCTATATAAACTTCCCACCTGAAGGATTCTCAAATGTTCTTGCAACCGAAGAAGCACCTGAAAAAGATAACAGAATAATAGAGTGGATAGACTTTAATACAGACGATGCTTTTGCAAGTTCTGTAGATTCAATAAATGATATTTTAGGAAGAAATAATTTAACTAAAAAGGATGTTAAACTTTATTGTTTATCTCAATTTGCAAAAAAAAATATTGATATGATTCAAGCTACGCTAGAAGAACCAGTTGAGAAATTTCCTTTTGTTGGAGACAGGTTTGGTTACACAGGTGTAACTAGTCCATTTTTAGCTTTAGCTGATTCTATAAAAAATGGTAACCTTAATCCTGGAGACCATGTTATTCTTTGGACAGTAGGCGCTGGAGTAATAGCTTCCTGTGTTCTTTTAAGATATTAAATAATAAAGAGTTGTTCAAGCCTAAGCTATGGACAACTCTTTATTTCTTACATATAAATCACTGTTATTGCTTTAGCCATAAAGCTGGTACTGAGCTTGGTTCCCAACCTACTAATGAGGTATGGGCTTGACGGCACATATAGGTGCCACCATTATAAGTTACTATATCACCAACTTTATATGCATGATTTGGAACCCATGCATTGTTATTTGTAGAACTTGAAACTGTTACTGATATCTGATTCGAAGTAACTGTTTTACTACCATCACTTAATTCACATTTATATGAATAAGTGCCTGGAGTTTTTGATGTAATATTATAGTTAATAGTTTTACTTGCCTGCCCAACAGTTAAACTTCCTGAGGTTATTACAGTTGTTCCTTCATAAATCTTATATGAAGTTGCAGTATTATAGCCTGGAATTACTGCAGATATTGTATAGTTTCCACTCGTAACAGCTGAAGAGCTTAAAGTTGCTGCTTTAAGTGTGTTAGTAGGTGGAGTTAAATTATTAAAATAGTTTCTGAAATAGTTTGACCAATTATAGTTTGTATACTTATCCCAATTTATTGACCAAGTCATAAGCCCTCTTAGATTAGGGTATTTATTATTAATCTTATAACTTCCAACGGTTCCTCCATAAATTAATCCATCTAAAGCGCTTTGAACTTCAGAATTTGAAACATATCCATTTCCCGCACTATTACAGCTTGGAACACCAATAACAACTTGATCTTGTCTTAATGCTGGGAAGAAATAATTAGGATCATTATTTACATTAAAGCCAGTTAATAACATATCAGCTAAAGATGCATAAAATTCACCAGTTCCCATGGATTGTGCCTTTCCATTTATATCATTTATCGAACCCGAATTGTAATATTGTACTTGAACCCAATTTAAATAATCCCTAAGTCCATAGATTACTGGCAAAAATGATCCTGCTCTATTATCAACATATGAATTTAATCCGCCATAATAGGTATGTCCAAGTTGAACAAAAAAAGTTTCAGGTGCCATAGTTAAAACAAAATTCGTACCGTATTTTGCTTTTAATTGTTTTAATGCACTAATAGTATTAACTATAACTGGCGTTGTAGGATTCTTAAAGTCCTTATCTCCTGCATCTAAATGAAGTGAATGTCCTTCAAAATCTACATCTAATCCATCTAAACCATATTTATCAATAATATTACTTACAGAATTAACAAAACTAGTAACAGCTCCAGCACTTGTTAGTTGAACCTCTCCGTTTTGTCCTCCTATAGATAGTAAAACTTTTTTCCCTTTGCTTTGAAGATATTGAACATCACTTTTAAATTCTGAATCTGTTGCATTATATGGAGTAAATCTTATATCTCCAGAGGTAACTGTAGTTGGTTCTCCAAAGGAAATATTAATAACATCAAAATTTGATGAAACATCTCTAAGTTTAATGTCTCCCGAACCATTATTAAAATTATGCCAGTAACCTACTAAGACATGAGTTGGAATAGCACTTGATGTTACAGCAGATACTGTTTTTGTATTCCCTAATACTACCCCCGTAACCATAAGTGTTGTCATAGCTATAACAGAAACAGCCTTTTTAATTAATTTACTTTTAATCAAAATTTTTCGCTCCTTTTATTTTTTGTATATCATATGGATATTATTGTAGTTTATTCTTTAGTTTCATTACCTAATAAGCTATTTTCATGCTTTACTTTGTAAAAGGCACCAAAGTTATCCTTTGGTGCCTTCAATATTTATTAATACATTCTATAATCTTCTATTGCGCTTTAATATATTTAATATGCTTGTATTATTGGTTATAACTCTTGGTATCTTTATCTGATTTTTAGATATTCCTTTATTGAATAAGTATTGTTTAACTGAATTAAATGTCTTGGGTGCTAGGATTATAACCTTTACCTTTCCTAATCTATTAGTATTTCTTGCTCTATCATAAGCTAAATTAGAATTTTTAATTTCCTTATCTAGTTTTTCTTCTATCAATCTCACAGTAGAAATAGAAATGTCATTCTTAAACTCACAGTAGAAAATATATCTTCCAGGTGTAATAGAATTATCAGGTAATGTTGTATAATCAACCAAACTTAAGTTTAAATATTTCATTGTTTTTTTTATTGAATTTGTTATATGTTCTTCATTAGTCTTTTCAGATACCATATTAAGCAGCTGGTTTTTTCTACATACAAATTCAACCTCTGGACAGCCGTTATAAAATCCTACCACTTTAATGATATCTCCTATTCTATATCTATAAAACCCTGCATAATTAGTAACTACTATTTCATATTTTTCACCCAATCTAATCTCATCTAAGCTTAAGGTATCTCCGCTTTCTGTTTCCCCATCCTTAACATGAATGAATTCATAAAAAGCTGTATCTGGGACAATTACATATCTTATTTTATCCGCATATGGATTAATTCCAATCATAGCTTCACTGGCTGCATAAACAGGAGAATATATAGGTACTGAGTCTGTATAATGATTTACCTTATCATCATATATAGAAAAGTTTGCTCCTGTTACTGTCGCTATATATGATAGCCTTGGCCATATTCTCTTAGCTATTCCTTCAAATCCTATTTTAAACTCTTTTTCCAATTCATCCGCTCTAGTAGAATTAGGAGCAATAAGCTTATTTAATTTTTCACTAATAGTCTTATCTATGTTTAAGTTATTATTTATACGACCTTTCCTTATATCATTTACTAAGTCTTGATGTTTCTCCTCTAAAATTCTCAGTAAGTCTAATATATTTGAAATAAAAATTCCATTTATATATGAAAGTCTAGATTCTTCCAATGCAAATAATAAATGCAAGTAATAGGCAGTTTCCTTGTCTTTTATTTCCATAACTTCTATTGGTGAAGTATATAAAAATGGTAATAGAGGTTTTATACTTTTAATTCCTCCAGAGGTTGCTGAACAAATAGGTACTTCTCCTTCAGTTTATGTGGTCATCACTATATCAGCTATCATTAGCCCTTTATCCAATTTCCAAGTATCCTTAAAATTATTATAGGTAAATTTATTAATAAGTAAGGCCATATACTTTGCTGCAACTTTTCTACTGCTTTTCGTACAAGGGATTAATTTTTGTTTACCTGTAGTTCCTGATGTATGACTAAAATATATTACATCTTCACTAACTAAAACATTTTTCTCACCCTCTGCCATTCTATTTATATAACTCTCATAATCCTTATATTCACTTAACTTAACCTTATCCTTAAATACTTTTATTGACTTAATAGACTTAAATTTGTACTTAATTCCAAATTCACTTTTAGAATTGTTTTTTAATATCTTAAATAACAGTTCATTGTTTACCTTACTGTAATTTTCCGTACTTGAGTTGAATTTCTTTTCAACTATTCCCCCACCTTGTAGCATCATTTTATATATCATTTTGCTTATTATACTCGTGATAAAACACTCCTCCTAGATTTTTCCATAATTAATATATGAAAAATCTAGAAGAAGTGCCTATCGGTACTGATAAATATTGTGTTTTTTTACCTTTAGTATAGGTTTAAATCCTTTTGGATACTACATTGTCAATTATTCATTTACAGGAACTAAGTGTTTAAATTCCTAACCCACTTCTTATCATTTTCTCAGTAAGGTACAAATAATCTCCGTTATATTTTATACTTCCTTTAGCTAATAGTATAGCTATTCCATGAACCATACTCCACATAGTCAAGATTCTTTCAGTGTACTCAGTGTCATCTATATTAATTTCTTTTAAATATCTTTCAGCAGAATTTTTAAATACTTCAAAAGCACTTCCTTCATAAGAATTAAATTTATTTTCTTCTATCTTTATTGGTGTACTATTCCCCCATAAAAACATGAAATTTAAGTATTCTGGATTTTCAACCATAAATTTCACATAGGCTTTTCCCATTTCGATGATTTCTTCTTTAGGTGAAAATTTATACTTATTCGTAGATTCTGATAGCGCTATATTAAAACTTTTCCACACTTTTTTGATAATCTCTTCTATTAGTTCTTCTTTATCTTTAAAATGCTTATATGGCGCAGTATGACTAACTCCACACATACTAGCAACCTTTCTTAAAGAGAATTTCTCAAAGCCCTCCCTATTTAACAATAACAATCCTTTATCTATAAGCTCTTGCTTTAAATCTCCATGATGATAATTTTCTCTATTCATATCTTCCTCCTAGAAATAAAAAATATTTCTTTATTAAATTATATCATTATATGTTGACAGTGTAAACTTGCCGACATATAATGGAATAAAGTTTACACCGTAAACATAGTTTCTTAAGGGGGATTAATAAATGAAAATAATAGTTTTAAACGGAAGTCCAAAAGGTGATATAAGCGTTACTATGCAGTATATCAAATACATTCAAAAGAAATTTCCTAAACATGAACTTAATATAATTAATATTGCACAGCAAATAAATAAACTTGAAAAAGACTTGAACTTTTTTGGGGAAGTTATAGATGAAATAAATCTTAGTGATGGAGTAATCTGGGCATTTCCTCTTTATTATCACTTAGTTGCATCTCAATATAAAAGATTTATTGAATTAATTTTTGAAAGAAAAGTCACTAATTCTTTTAAAGGCAAATACGCCTGCGCCTTAGCTACATCAATTCACTTTCAAGATCATACTGCAATAAACTATATAAATGCTATTTGCGATGACCTAGGCATGAACTTTGTAGATTATTTATCCTTGCATATGGATGATTTAGAAAAAGAAAGCAGTAGAAAACTTATTTTAGCCTTTTATGAAAATTACTTTAATGCAATTAATAACAAAATTACTACAACTAAAAACTACTCTAAATTATCCTATAATCCAATAGTCTATAAAAGTGAAGCTACTTTTAACAAAATAGATACTTCTAATAAAAAGTTAACTCTAATAACTGACTCTCTTGAAAATAGCAATCTATCAAATATGATCAATACTTTTAGCTCCTTTTTTATAGATGATATAGAAATAATTAATCTTCAAGAAATAGATATAAAAGGTGGCTGCTTAGGTTGCATAAAATGTGGATATAACTATGAGTGTGTTTACACTGGAAAAGATGAATTTATAGATTTTTATAATAATAAAATTAGAAATTCAGATATAATAATTTTTTGTGGAGATATTAAAGACAGATATTTATCTTCTCTATGGAAAAGATTTTTTGATAGAAGCTTTTTTAACACCCATACTCCGACTATTACAGGTAAGCAGATTGGATTTATTATATCAGGTCCATTAACTCAAATACCTAACCTTAAACAAATATTTGAGTCCTATACCCAGTGGCAGAGAGCAAATCTAGTAGACTTTGTTACAGATGAATATTCTTCTATAAATGAAATAGATAATCAGCTTTATGCTTTAGCTTTAAAAGCTATAAACTTATCATTAGCTGATTTCATTAAACCATCAACTTTTCTTGGTGTTGGAGGTATGAAGATTTTTAGAGATGATATTTACGGTAAACTTAGATTTCCTTTTTTAGCAGATTATAAAGCCTATAAAAAATTAGGTATATTTGATTTTTCACATAATTCTCTTAAATATAAAATAATGAGTACAATATTTTTAATAATGACTAAGTTTCCTAAGATAAAAAATGAAATATATTCAAATCAAATAAAACCCGGCATGATTCAAAAGTTAAAGAAAATTGCTGAAGATCCAAATATATAAGAAAAAGATTGCCAGTAATAAATAATCACTGGCAACCTTTTATTTTTCAATAACGTATATCATATTAGGATATATTTTCCTTAACACTTCATCTGAATAATGTTTATCTAAATATTTATCAAGAAAAGATACCGCTTGTATTCCTTCACGTCTTTCAGTTTGCCTCTCTACTACCAAACCTGAAATACCTGTATTAAATATCATAAATATAAATAATACCCATGTTAAAGAAACTCCTATTCTATTTGGGATTTTTTCGATTAGATTTGATAAAACTGGATATATTTGTTTTACCCATATAAGCGCTAATATTCCCCAGAAAAAACAATACAATAAACTAATTCTACCATTTAAATTAAAATTCATCTGGCTATATTCCCATGAAACTGTTCCAAATATCTTTTCTTGCACCCAACTGCATAAATACTCGTAAACTCCTCCAACTAACATTCCTCCAACAAATACCCACAAATCACGTTTATTATATAACCAATATAAACTCAAAGTTATTATAACAGCTCCAAAGCCATATACAAGATTAAATGGTCCATATATAAGACCACTTCTGCTCTCAATTCTAAAGCGTGTTATAATGCACCAAATAGTTTCAATAACCACTCCTAAAATACATCCTATAAAAAAAATCCAAAAAATTTTGTAGCAGTTTAACCCACTAGCAAAAGATTTATTTGTTTTTTCTAAAGAATTTTTATTATCTTCTATCATCCTACCTTTCTCCTTTAAAATTTCTTCTCCTTCTACTTATATGTATTTACCTAATTATATACCATTAAATTTTAAATAATCTCTTCTCATCCATCTTTCTTTCTCATGAATTAAAAAACTTAGAAATGAGAAGATAATAGCATTATTTACTAATAAACCCTACAGACATTCAACTATATATAGTATTTCAACTTTTGCATTGCACAATATATTGTGTGTAAAATATATTAATGAAGTTTTTATTTGAAGGAGATTTGTTTTATGAATGACTTATATAAACTAATAACTAGATATTTTACTAAAGAATTAGACACTACTAATAAGAGTGTTTATGATCTTTTTAAATGGAAAAACGTATCTGTTCATATTGTAGACTACAAAACTAATAAAACCATTTTTTCTAGAGAAGATTTAGAATTTCCTGACTTTTATTCACAAAATGCATGTAATATTATAGCAAGTAAATATTTTAGACAAAGTGGTGTTCCAAACACTCTTGGTTATGAAAGAAGCATGAAGGAAATAACTCATAGATTAGTTAACTTTTGGACTGCTTATGCTTTAGAACAAGGACTTATAAATAAAGAAAACTCTCAAATATTTTATGACGAACTTGCTTTTGCTCTCTTAAATCAAATGTGGGCTCCTAACTCACCTCAATGGTTTAATACTGGATTAAAACTCTCTTATAATATAAGTAAGGAAGCTGAGGGACATTTTTATTATGATGAAGAATTAGGTAACATTCTTCAATCAAAAGATGCATACACTAGGACTCAAGGTTCTGCATGTTTTATAAACAAAATTGAAGATAAGCTACTTGGCCCTGGTTCTATTACAGATTTAATAACTACTGAAACTAGACTTTTCAAACTTGGTTCTGGTACAGGTACCAATTTCTCAAACATAAGAGCATTAGATGAACCTTTATCTGGTGGCGGCAAATCCTCAGGCCTAATGTCTTTTTTAAAGGTACTTGATAGAAATGCAGGTGCTATAAAATCTGGTGGAACTACTAGAAGAGCTGCAAAAATGGTTTGTTTAGATTATGACCATCCAGAGATAATGGATTTTATAACTTGGAAATCAAGAGAAGAACAAAAAGTAAGAGATTTAGGTAAGATGGGGTATGACATAGGTTTTGAAGGAGAAGCATATGAAACTGTTTCTGGTCAAAACGCTAATAATTCTGTACGTTTTTCAGATGAATTTATGAAAAAGGCTACCACTAATTCTGATGAAACTATTCTTCTTAAAGGAAGAAAAACTGATGCTGTTAATAGAGTAATCTCAGTAAAAGAATTGTGGGATAGCTTTAATGAAAGTTCTTGGAATTGTGCAGATCCAGCTCCCCAATTTGATGATACAATAAATGCATGGCACACTTGCCCTGCTGGAGAAGATGGTCTATATGATGCTAAACACAACAGAATCAATGCATCAAATCCTTGTTCTGAATATCATTTCCTTGATGATACCGCATGTAACCTAGCAAGTATAAACATAAGAAAATTTTACGATGAACATAAGAAAGCCTTTGATTTAGATGCTTTAACACATCTAACTGCATTAATTCAAGTTGTTTTAGATACCACAATTTATCAAGGTCAATTTCCTACAGAAGAAATTGCAAGAAAATCCTTTATGTTTAGGACCACTGGTCTAGGTATTGCTAATACTGGCTCAACTTTAATGGCTATGGCAATTCCTTATGATAGTGAAGAAGGAAGAACAATTTCTGCAGCTTTAATGGGAATTGTTACTGGATATTCTTATTATGTTTCTTCACTTATGGCTGAGAAAATTGGTACTTTTCCGAAGTTTGATATTAATAAGGAATATATGTTAAAAGTAATTAGAAATCACTCAAGAGCCGCAGGTGCTTTATCTGGTGCTTTTGAAGATTTAAATTATACTCCAATTAAAGTTAACCATAAAATTTTAAATGAGCTTTCTTTAAACAATTTATCTGAAACCTTAAAAACTTCTTGGAACTTAGCTTATTCACATGGAAGTGAAGTTGGGTTTAGAAATGCTCAAGTAACAGTGATAGCTCCTACAGGTACAATTGCCTTAGCAATGGATTGTGATACTACTTCCATAGAGCCTTTTTTCTCACATATAGTATGGAAAAATCTAAGCGGTGGTGGTTACATGAAACTTGTTAACTCCACTATTAAAACTGCTTTAGAAAGCTTAAATTATAGCGGTGCAGAAATTTCATCTATAGTATCATATATAGATGAACATGGCAAAATAGAAGGAGCTCCTTATTTAAATAAAAATCATTATTCAATTTTTGACACTGCAAATAAGTCTTCTGGAGGATATAGATTTATCTCTCCTATGGGGCATGTTAAAATGGTTGCTGCTTTAACTCCCTTTGTTTCTGGAGCTATTTCTAAAACTGTAAATCTTCCTAATGATGCTACTATAGAAGATTTTAAAGAGGTTCATGAAGAAGCCTGGAAACTTGGAGTAAAATGTATAGCACTATACAGAGATGGCTCAAAGGTTTCACAACCACTTAATGTATCATTAGATGGTACCACTAAGTCTCTTGAATCTATGAATTATAAAGAACTATTAGATTATGCTAAGTCTCTTGAAAATAAGATTAAAAATATACCTTCTAAAATAGATATTTCAAGTGAACTCATCCCAGAAGGTCATCATAAGGTAAAATGCAATAATTGTGGAAGTGAACAAATAGTTCCTAATGGAACTTGCTCTTTATGCTTAGTTTGTGGTTCTACAAGTGGTTGTAGCTAAAATAGAAAAGGACTGCTGAAAACAGCTAGTCCTTTCTATTTGTATATTATAAGTCTGTTATTTTCTTAAATTTATACCCTTTAGTTTCAAGTAACTTAACTACTCTATGTAAAGTTGACTCTTCTGAGTATGTATAAGTTGGATAACCAGTATCATCCTTAGTAATCTTTATATCTTCAAACTCTATATTAGGATGATAGAAAAAAGACGCCATAACATCAGCTGGTAATTTGTTGATTTTGTTAAGCATGTTATCTGTATCTTGTTTACCATCTATACAATCTAAGTAAGCTGGTATATATTTTGCAGTTCTTGTTTCATTTTTTGCACTTACTATATATTTTGACCCATCTTTTTTAGGCTGATATATATAATCAAACTCTTTTTCTATAACTCTAAAATTATCATCTGATCCAGCATAATGACCAGTCTCAAAAAAGTATGGCTTAATATCTAATTTATTTGCAGTATCACGTGCTGCTTTAATTCTCTCTTCTGTAAATTCTTTAGTATAAGATTTTGGATCCTTTGAATTTGCAAATTCTTTTCCTTCAATACTAGCATCATCTCCTGCTTGATGAGTATATCCATGAAGTCCTATAAGTCCACCTCTGTCCTCAAAATAATCTAAAGTAAATAAAAAGTCTGAATAATACATATTATTTTCTTTAGTTAAATCATTATCCTCATTTCTTTTAGGATCCATATATCTTGGAACCCAAGCAACATGAAAAGGTATTCCTTCAGAGTACATATAATCTGAAACAATTCTTAATTTTTCTAAAGTTTCTTCATTTACGTATCTATAATTTTTACTAACTCCAATATCTTCTATTCTTATAAGTGCTGTTTTAGGTGAGTCTCCAACTTCTTTTTTATCAATCTTTTCTCTATTATTAAAGAAAGTGATAGTTTTATTATCAAAACTCCAATCAGTTTTAAAATTTAAAATCTTAGTAAAATCAAACATTGATATGTAAACTATGTCTTCAGAAATCATTAATTTTTTCTTTAAATTCTGAGTTTTATCATTAATTGTAAAATTGTTATCTTTAGTGTTTATGCTTATGTCATTTCCATTTAGAGATATTTTAATTGCATCTCCTTCTTTAGTTATCTTTCCTTCTAACCTTTCAACTATCTCTGTTAATGGTAGGTAATACCTATTGTTCTCAACATAAATAGGTAAAGTTGTGTCTAGATTTTTCCCTTCAAATTTAATTTTAATATCATCTTTATTCAAAGATAATTCTTTAAAATTACTGTAATCAAATTTTTTCTCTTCATTAGTGTCAGTTTGACCATCTCCTGAAACTGCTACTGTCTTGCTTGTACATCCATAAATTCCAGTTGATAAAACTAACATCATTAAGATGCTAATCGATATTTTTTTTAGTATATTTTTTTTCATTTCTGTCCCCCCATAATATAAGTTACCTATCCATAGTACTATAAAATGTACATTTTTTGTATAATATTGACTAAATTTAAGATAAAAATAATAATTATTTAACTTATTAATTTTTCATTGAAATATATTTGTACCCTGTATTCACTTAACTTACTATTTAGAACTTTTTTTTAACTCTTTTCATATATTAAAAAGTGAATACAAAGGAAGGTGATAAACATGTCTGTGATTTTATCTGCAATGCTATTTGCCTTATATTCAAATCTTGATAACTTAGTTATAGGCATAGCTTATGGTATAAAAAAGATAAATATAAAAATATTTTCTAATCTTATAATAGCTTTTATAACTTCTACAGGAACATTTTTAGCAATGTCCATAGGATTTTATATAACTAATTTTCTACCACACAATATAGCTAATGCTCTAGGCTCTTTATTAATTATTTTCTTAGGGGGATATTTTATATATAAAAGTGAAAGCAACCTTATAAATAACAGCAAAAGCAATGATCTAGCTTTAAAAGATATAGATGACATGATTGAATATGCAAAAAAAACTGATTTAGATAACTCTGGAGACATAAACATGAGAGAATCTCTTTTAATTTCTTTTGGTTTGGCACTTAATAACTTAGGTTCAGGAGTTGCTGCTAGTGTAACTGGAATTAGCATTTCATTAACCGTAATCTTTACCTTTATATTAAGCATTTTCACTATTATTATAGGACAATATTTAGGAAATAGTTTCTTAGGAAAGCTATTAGGAAGATATGCGCCTTTATTATCTGGATTTTTATTAATTATACTTGGTATTTTAGAATTAATTAACTAAATATATAAACAAGAGGCTGTTAATATTTGAACAGCCTCTTGTCTATATATTAATTTTATATCCTTTAAGTTCTTCTCTCAAGTTGTTCGGATTCTTAAAAACTATACCATTAATTCCAAAAACTTTAGCTGCTTCTACATTTTCTAATGTATCATCTATAAATATTGTTTCTTCTGGAATTATATTATATCTTTTAATTAATCTTAGATATATTTCTTCCTCTGGTTTAATTAGATTTTCTTTATATGAAATAATACCGCCATGAAAATAATTAAAAAATGGATATCTTTTAGTTACATTTTCATAAGCTAATAAATGAAAATTTGATAGAACATATAAATTATAGCCAGCACTTCTTATTTCTTCTAATACTTTTACTGTTCCATCTATAGGAACTAAAATATCATACCAATTATCCATGGCTAATTTAATAAGTTCAGAATTCTCCTTACTTCTTTCACATAGGACTCTTATTGCTTCTTCCTCAGTTATGGTTCCCCTATCTAACATAAGCCACTCTTCACTTTTAAATATTTCATTAAATATCTCTTTACATTTAACACTATCTTCTATTCCCCTGGCTTTTAAATAGTCTAAAGGATTAAAATCTAGTAATACATTACCTAGATCAAATACTATATTCTTAATCATTCCATCCTCCTGCATAATTTTATGATATTTTAATTATAAATTATATTTGCAATTAATGTAATAGGAGTTTCATATTAACTCAATATAATTATATATACGATTTTAAATAGTTTTTGTAGTTAATATAAATAAAAGGTTCTGCAAACCTCATCAGCTTGTAGAACCTTTTATATCTCTATCTATTTTCTTTTTGTCCCAACATAAGAGCCTACTCCTCCTGCAACATTAACAACATTAAATCCTTTGCTCGCTAAATTGCTACAGGCTCTTGAACTTCTTCCTCCAGATTGGCATACTATATAATATTCCTTATTCTTATCTAAATATCTTTCTGGCTCATTTAAAAGTTTCCCCATAGGTATATTCTTAGCGCTTCTAATACTTCCAGCTTTATATTCATATTCTTCTCTTATATCAATTAATTCAACTTTCCCTATAACATTATCAATATTATTTACATTTATTACTTTTCCAGTATTTCTTCTTAATAGATTAAACATTTTTATTTCCTCCTTCAAACTCACTTAAATTCTTAAGAACTATTATTTTCCCTCTTTCTAACTTAATGTATCCTTGTCTTTCCATAACTTTAAGCTTCCTACTTACCACTTCTCTTACAGAGTCAATCTCAAATGCCAATTGACTATGGGTTGCATATACAACCTTACTATTTCTATCCATGATAAATTTAATAATCCTGCTTTCTAAAGATTCATGCATTCTCTCTTCTTTGTTTTCTATTATTGAGCTGAACTTTTTATATAAATCTTCATACATATACATCAAAAATCCATTGCTACTTATGAGATATTTTTTAACTACATCAAAAGGAATAATGCAGATTTCTGAATCTTGAATAGCTTTTCCTGATATATTTAAAGAATTAAGTGTTGATAAACAACTTAAGGCTTCATGACAAAACTCTCCTTGTTTTATGTTATAGAGATTTGTTTCTTCCCCATCTTTATTAATCTTTTGAATCTTTATCATTCCTTTTATTACAAATACTACTCCTTGGCAGGAAGATTCATTGCTAGATATATACTCATCTGAATATAAAGTTTTAAAAGTTGCTCTTGAAGCTATTATTCCATTATTATCTTTATCTATTTTTTCGAGAACTGGATATACATTATATAATTCTTTAATATTCATTTGATAAATCTCCCTTTTCTTTTCTATATTCTAATTATATAAAGAAATCAAAAAAAATTAAGTGACTTGGTCACACAAGTATAAAAAAAGTCCCTAAGAAGTTTATATTCAACACTTCTTAGGGAAAATATCTGCAAAATCATTAACTTTTTAATTCTTTAACACTATCAAGAGCTTCTTTTAGATGTTTTCTTATTTCCTCAAGATCATACTTGGATGCCTTACTACTCTTGCTAGATTTATTATTAGTTTTATCTATATTCATATTGCTCTCCTCCTTGATCTAAATTAAGTAACATAGTTTTTTATTACTTATTACTAAGTATATCATAACCTTTATCATTTATCAAGTTTTATTATCAATTAATTTTCTTCTCTATTGATAATAAATATCTGTTGAGCTTAATATTTAGCACTATAAACATTAAATTCATTCTCTTTATAATATTATATTTAAATTAAGTGTTAATATTTCACACTAAGTTCTTTTTATTGTACAAGCTGAAAACTTTCCATACTCTTTAAATCCAAGTTTTTTATAGCAATTTATTGCACTTACATTATTATTCTTAACATTAAGTCCAATAAAATTTATTTTATTTTTTAAGCTTCTTACAAGTTCATTTACTACATTTTCTGCATAACCTCTATTTCTATAATCATGATGAGTAGTAACATGGGCTATGGCAGCGACTTGCATCTCCTCTGAATAAGCATGTATTCCAGCAAAGCTAATTAGTTTTTCCCTATTATATATACCAAAGTTCTCATTTAATTTTATAAGATCATCATCTAACCATGCTTCTGGGTAACTGTTTAAAATCAGTTCCTTTATATCATCTAAATTATTACTTCCTAATCTAACAACGTCTGTAGAAGTAATTTCTTTCATACTTACATTATTATCTATTCCCATGTTTATATACTCTTCATATTCTAAAACATCACAATCATTAAATACTTTATCTATAGTAACTTTATCAATATGCGTATAGAATTCTTTTGGGAGAAAGTTTTTTATACTTTTAATTAATTCTACTGAATAATTACTATCATCAAAACTTGCAGCTAATAAAACTGGAATTCCATAATTAATATTTAGCATTGCTATATCTTTCAGTTCCTTATTTTCAAAAAGACCATAACATATAACATTTCCCCAATTACTCTTATCAATATTATTAAACTGATAAATATAATTAAATCTAGTTTTCTCTTTTAAAAAATTGTACACCATTTCACTATCATGAATAATTTTAAGTTCCATATAACATCCTCCAAATTAATTATATAAGCTAAAGGCTCTAATCTAAAAACTTCAGCAGTTAGTATATTTTCCATTATATATATAGTATAATAAATTATGTCAATGTGTATATTAAAATTAAAATAACTTCAGTAAAGGAGAAAATCATGAAACTAGAAAAAATAGCTAATAAAATAGCTTTTACGGATGAGGCATTTACTAAAAGAATTATTTTTAAAGAAGATAAAATCTTAAACTTTGTTCTTAATTTTAAACCTGGTCAAGGTGTTCCCCCTCATAATCATGAACAAAGCGATTTGTTGGTTCATGTTTTAGCAGGTGATGGCGAAATGACTGTAGATGGTAGCCTACATAATATAACTGAAGGAGATGTTATACACTGCTATGGAAAAGAAGTTTTTAGTTTAAAAAATACAGGAACTAAAGACATGTCACTATTTATAGTACTTACACCTAATCCATCTTCTCCATATTCAAAAGAAGTTTAAAAGAACTATCCTTTTGAGATTAGCTTCTCATAAGGATAGTTCTTTTTTAAGTTCATTCTCTTCTATTTTAGTTAAGTGTCTCCACTTTCCCATTTCTATACCATCTATCTTCAAATTCATTATTCTTACTCTTTCAAGGATTTCAACATTGTAGCCAAAAGCTTTACTCATTCTTCTTATCTGCCTATTAAGTCCTTGGGTTAAGATAATTCTAAATGTATCATCACTCACTCTTGTAACTTTGCAGGGTCTTGTTTTAATATTTAATACTTCAACGCCAGCAGACATACCTTCTACAAAACTATCATCAAAGGATTTGTCTAGGGTTACCATATACTCTTTTTCATGTTCATTATCTGAATTTAATATTTTATTTGCTAGTTCACCATCATTTGTCATTAAAATTAATCCTTGAGATTCCTTGTCCAATCTTCCTACAGGAAATATGTATTCCGGATAACCCATGTATGATACTATATTTCCTTCTACTTCTTTTGCAGCTGTACAAGTAACTCCTACAGGTTTGTTTAATAATATATATACTTTATTTTTACTCACTAACGGTTTATTATCTACCAAAATTACATCAGTTTCTTCTACCCATTGACCTGGTATGCAGAGTTTTCCGTTTACTGTTACTCTCTTTTCTTCTATAAGCCGATTAGTTTCCTTCCTAGAGCAGTATCCCATATTACTAAAAAACTTATTTATTCTCATGGTACCTCATTCTCCATTCTATATTTTTTACATTTGTGCACTTATGTTTTTATGTTTTTATGTTCCTATGTTTTTATGTTTTTATGTTCCTGTGTTCTTATGTTCCTATGTTTCTATGCAGGAAGCCTCAATTAATGGTTAAAAAAGAGGTCACCACAAACTAATTTGCGATAACCTCTATCTATTAAATTTCCATTATTACAGTTAATATAATAGGATTTCTTTTTGTTCTAGTATATAAAAATTGTCCTAGAGAGTATCTTATATTGGATTTAATTACATATAAATCAGTAATCTTCTTCTCCATACATTTATCTATTTCAGCTCTTACTACCTTAGTAGCTTCATGGAGTAAGTTACCAGATTCCTTTACATATATAAATCCTCTTGTAACTATATCTGGACCAGATAAAATATTCATAGACTCTGTATCTATAGTTAAAACTACTGTTAATATCCCATCTTGAGCTAAATGTTTTCTATCTCTTAAAACTACATTTCCTACGTCACCAATTCCTAATCCATCTACCATAACAGCGCCAGTTTGGACATTAGGTCCTTTTTTAGCTTCTCTTCTAGTTAATTCTAAAGAATCACCTGTTTCTAATATAAATATATTGTTAGGATCCATTCCCAAACTTTCAGCTAACATCCCATGTTTCTTTAAATGTCTATATTCTCCATGAACAGGCATAAAGAACTTAGGTTTAATTAAATTATGAATTAATTTTAAATCCTCTTGACATGCATGCCCTGAAACGTGAACTTCTTCTATGTCATCATAAATTACTTTTGCGCCTTTTTTAAATAATTCATCTATACTTTTAGATATATATTTTTTATTTCCTGGAATAGGTGAAGCTGAAACAATTACTAAGTCACCTTCTTGAATAGTTATCTTTCTATGGGTAGCAGATGCTATTCTTGAAAGAGCTGACATTGGCTCCCCTTGACTTCCTGTAGTTATAATAGTTATTTTCTCTGGTGGATATTTATTTATGTCATCTAAGCTTATAAGGAAGTCTTCTGGTATATGCATGTAACCTAATTCAATAGCTATAGTTGAATTTTTCTCCATACTTCTTCCACTAAAAGCAACTTTTCTTCCATAATGAAGAGAAGAATTAATTATTTGTTGAAGTCTATCTAAGTTTGATGCAAAAGAGGCTACTATTACTCTTCCTTTAGCTTCTCCAAACATTCTAGTTAAGTTTTCACCTATTATTTTTTCTGAAACTGTATATCCTGGACGTTCAACATTAGTACTTTCAGCCATTAGTAAAAGAACTTTTTGGCTACCAAGCTTTGCAAAACGTTCAAAATTAACACCCTCTCCATAAGTAGGAGTATAATCTATCTTGAAGTCTCCTGTATGGAATATAACCCCTTCTGGAGTCTTAATAGCTAATGCACAAGCATCTGCTATACTATGACAGGTTCTTATAAATTCAACAGAAAAATGTTCTGTTTTAACTTCCTCTCCTGCATTTACTTCATTTAAAGTACAATCAGAAAGTATATTATGTTCTGTAAGTTTACTTTTTACTAATGCTAAGGTTAATCTAGTTCCATAAACAGGTACGTTTAACTGTTTCAATATATATGGAAGCGCACCTATATGATCTTCATGACCATGAGTTAACACTATTCCTTTAACCATTTCTTTTCTATTTAAAAGGTAAGTTATATCTGGAATTACTAAATCTACACCATACATTTCAACATCTGGAAATGCTACACCACAATCTATAACTATGATTTCATCATCATATTCTACAGCTGTTATGTTTTTCCCGATTTCACCTAATCCACCTAAGGGTATTATCTTTACTTTTTTCTTACTTTTAGCTTTATTTTTGTTATTCATTTAATCTCCAATCCAGCAAGAACTCAATCTTTCCTTGCTTCTACATAAAAATATAAGTCCGAAAACAGTATTACAATTTTAACCGAAACTATTCTGAACAATAAATCAATAAATATAAACCAATAACTCAATAATATTTATTAGTTTTATAAATATATTATTAATTTATAGCATAAAAATAATTCTATATTCGTATTACTGTACTTACAACCTAGGCTCATTATATATTATCTGCCCTATATTAGCAAGTTTAGTCAAAATTATTTGAAAAAATTAAGAGTACAAAGATTTATATCTCTTCATACTCTTT
Source organism: Clostridium sp. YIM B02506 (assembly GCF_022324845.1). Taxonomy (NCBI): domain Bacteria; kingdom Bacillati; phylum Bacillota; class Clostridia; order Eubacteriales; family Clostridiaceae; genus Clostridium; species Clostridium sp. YIM B02506. The sequence goes on along the minus strand of NZ_JAKGTG010000011.1, from coordinate 12,059 downwards.
TTCATTACCTATTATTTAATCAATTTTATCTTTATATCTTCTCCATTATAATTTTTCACTATGAAAACCAAATCATTTAAATCATCAAATGTTGATATATTAAATTCAACAGTATAAGTTGAAATACCCATATAATCTGTATTACGGAACATAAAATCCGCATTATTTATGCTCCCATTATTAGCAACTAAGGAAATCCCTTCTTCTCTTATAATATCTGTATTAGGAGGGGTAGTAAATTTTATTACAGAACCTATAGGGCTTGATTCAGCGCTAATTATCTTCACTTCATCATTAATATTTTCATATCTAAACACTATCTTATTTTCGTCTTTAAATTTACTATCTATGTCAAAATCAATATTCCACAATCCATCAATTTTTTCAACATCTTCTTCTGACTTTACATTTAAGTGATCTGCATATAGTATTTTTTCAATACAAATATTCATTTTATTTAATGTAGGAATATCTACATCTATTGAATTTAATACAAAATCATATCTTAAAGTACCCTCATCATCATTTAAAACCTCATAATTCCAATTAGTTATTTTTCCTCCCTGTATAACTTGTTTATTAGCATCTTCTTGACTAGATATCTTTCCGTATATAATTTTTCCATTCTCATCTTCTATTTTCAAATCTAAATTTATTAACTTTATATTATTAATTAATTTTTTATCTTCAAACTTGATTTTAAATGATAAGGCCAATTTTCGCTTATCTAAAACTACATCTGTTAATTCAATTTTAACCCCGTTATCATAAGCAACTTTCTCATCTAATTTCTGAACATAGTTGTTTTCAACTGCTTTTTTAATATCTTTGTTGTTCTCAAATATTTTTGAACTTATAGCTGCGATTACAGGTCGTCCCAAAAACAAAACTACAAGTATAGTCCCGATAGAAGCTGCTATCATCCACTTTTTCCTTCTTGGCTTTTTGTTTTTAATTCTACTTAAAACCTCAGTAGTAATTTGATTTATATCTTTATCATTAAGTTCTAAATCGCTTAACTCACTTTCATTTATATTTATATCATTAAGAAGCACTAAAATATCATCTTCGTTTAAATGTGATTTCATTCTATTACCTCCTTTTTATAACATTTTATTTTTTCAGTAAGAGAGTTTCTTGTCCTCCAAAGCCTATTATAAACAGCTCCCTTAGATAAATTTAAATTTTCACTAATCTCTTCTATACTTTCTTCATATATATATTTTCTAATAAATATTTCTTTATCTATAGGTTTTTCATCGTTGAGGTACCCTAATACATCTTTAACATTTTCTTTATCTATAAAATCTCTCTCAATGTCGATAGGTGCTTTTAAAGCTTCTTTATCTAACTCTACATTCTCTAAGCTCTTACAAGCCCTCTTATAATCTATTGCTTTGTATTTACTTACTGTTAGTAGCCAATTCTTAAAAGAGGCTTTTTCCGGATTATATAACTTATATTTATTCCAAACAAGCATATATATATCACTAATACATTCTTTAGCCAGCTCTCTATTATCACTACCTAAAACATTTATAACTACCTTAAAAATCAAGTTAGCATACTTCTGAATTATATATTCTAAGGCTTCACTATTTCTCTTATCCAATTCTTCTATAAGATTGTCCTCTTTAATAACCATATTTAACTCCTTTCTTATATGTCTTCATAAATATATACGGAGTAACTTTCATTAATTTCACAAAAAAATACAGACTTCTAATCTGTATTTTTATATTATATATTCACTTTTTAAGATAAAATAAGTTTATCAAACCTTTTGTCATTCACAATTTCATGAGTTAGAAACTTTCCATTATAAAACAAGCTATAAATTATAAATGGCGACGGATTTTCTTTCCCTTGCTCTCTATTGTTAATTTTTATTATTTCTATAGGTATATTGCTTTTATCTGCTAATTCTTTAAGTACTTTTGCGTAATGCTCTGTAAAAGGACAAAAGTTTGAGTAATATAAACATAAACCTTTATCACTTTTAGGTATAGCTTTTTTAACTGAATCATTAAAGGTTGGACTTTCTACATCCCTTTTATTTTTATATACTAAGAGTTCAAAATATGGATCTGCTCTATCACAAACCTCAAACCCCTGCTTTATAAAAAATCTTTTATCAGCCATGTATGATTTCTTTTTAGAACTTGTTAATACAACAATTCCATTCATTTTTTCAGCTGCCTTAAAACATTCATCTAAAAGTTTCTTACCGTATCCCTTTCCAGCATGCATACCTGCTACCCAAAAGCAGTTAATAATCATATAATTATCTGCATTTATAGGAAGCCAAGATATCTCTGATGGGCAATACTCAATAAATACTTTATGCTTTACATCAAACTTTTTGAAGCTGTATCCTTTGTCTATCTCTTTCTTTAATAGCTCTTTTTTCTTCTCGTAACCTTCTCTGCACTTTTTATCAGAAATAGCACAACAAATATATTCATTGTCTATATTGTTTTTATTTAATGTTATAATCTCCATTTTATTAATCTCCTTTTTAGATATTACCCTTATAGTAACATTCTATTATAGACAACTACATGTCATATTCGTCTTGATAAGCTACTATTTTGATATTATTTCAATACCATCATCTGTTATCAAAAGCATGTGCTCCCACTGAGCTGAAAGCGAGCCATCTACAGTTCTAGCAGTCCAACCATCTTTTTCATCTATATAAGCTCTATAGTCACCTGTATTTATCATAGGCTCAATAGTTATCATCATTCCTGGAGTTAAAACCATTCCTTGACCTTTTTTCCCGAAATGAGGTATAAAAGGTTCTTCTTGAAATTTAACTCCTACCCCATGTCCACCAAAATCCCTAACTACTGAATATCCTCTGCTTTCAGCATACTCTTGTATAGCTTCACCAATATCCCCCACAAATCCCCAAGGTTTAGCTGCCTCTATTCCTTTATACAAACATTCTTTGCATACATTAACTAAATTTCTAGCTTCTTCACTTACTTCTCCAATCATAAACATTCTTGAAGCATCAGAAAAGTAACCATTTAGTATAGTTGATACATCTACATTTACGATATCACCATTTTTAAGTACTTCATTTTTACTTGGTATGCCATGACATATTACATCATTTATTGATGTACAAACACTTTTAGGAAATCCTCCATAATTAAGTGGTGCAGGTATAGCACCTTTTGAAACGGTAAATTCATAAACTAGTTTATCTATTTCTTCTGTAGTAATACCCTCTTTAACTTTATCACTTATATAATCTAGTAGTGCATTATTAATTTCTGCACTCTTTTTTATTTCCTCAATTTGTTCTTTATTTTTTATGAGATTTCGTGTTGGAATTATATGTCCTTTATCCTTAAGACTCTCTAGCTTTTCATCAAAATTCATATGACATTTTTTATATTTTACTCCACTACCACACCAACAACTATCGTTTCTACCAATACTCATTTATTATTCTCCTTAATTTAATCTTTTTATCTTAATATTGTAGTAACACAAATATAGTTGTGTTACTCTATCTTTTTCTTATTTCTATATTTTCTTACTATATAGATTAGAAAATCACAAATCCCCATTCCTAAAGACATGAAAAGTGCGGTCTCCATACTCATATCTAGCCACTTCCAAAAATATGCTAATGTACTGAGAAATAGAAATGAAAATATATATTTTACAAAAATCTCCTTTATTGATCCACTCATACTTTTCTCCTTTTAGAGATAAACCTCTCTGAAATATCTAGTATTACCTTGCTTAATAAACATATAAAACAAATTAAATTGTATTTACTTTCTCGACTCGTCATATATGCTATTGCAAACACCATCGCTTCTACTGCAAATATACTGGCTATCATTTGAATCTTGCTTCCTTTAATTCTTTTCTTTGCTATATATAAAAGAAAAATTAGAATCATAATTGCTATTAACCACATCAACGCTATCACTCCTAAAAATATCCATATTTACTTATAAATAAATAGTAACATAGAAAAAATGATTGTACTACTGTCAAAGTACAATCATTTCTTATTGTTTATTCATAATAACAAATTACAGGAGTTCCCGATTCAATGTTTGCATAAATTGTTTTAGCTAAATAAAGAGGTGCATTTACACATCCATGAGAGCCATCTGTTTTGTATATATTACCGCCAAATGAAGATCTCCATGTAGCATCATGAATACCAACATTTCCGTAAAAAGGCATCCAAAACTTAACTGGTGCACTATAGTTTTCTCCTTGCAGAGTTGCATTTTCTTGTTTATAGTTTAATCTAAAGACACCTGTTGGGGTTGATCTACTTCTGTTGATATTTCCTGTAACAACATCTCCTGTTGTTAAAAGCTTACCGTTTTTATAAAACCAAAGCTGCTGTCTTGTCATATTGATTTCTACATAGGTATCCCCAATATCATTTTCTTCTCTTGAAAGAGCAGTTTGTGCATAAATAGGTTCCCTAGAAACTTTTTCTCCCTGTTTTATAGTCCAAATAATTTCCTTCGTTTCTTTATTAGTATCAATTAACCAGCCATAATTTCCTCCAGAAACCTTTACGTTCTTCCCTACCGATGTTAGAAAATCTCGCTCCGCTTCATAGGTATCATAGGTATTTGCTAGTTCTTTTACATAGCTTTTGACCTTGTTTTCATCAATCTCAACTTCATAATTATCTTTAATATTTATCCAATTATTTATTATGGATCCATCAAGTTCTTCAGATTCTTTTCCAACAATATAAGTTATTTCAGCTTTAATGTATTTATTAAGAAGCTCCTTAGCATCAACAACTTCTTTAGAATATGCAACATACTTAGGGTTCTCATAACAATTATTCGTTTCTAAATCTAAAGTCTTTTCTCCTTTTTTAATAGCTTCTACTATACTATTATATAGATTTTCTTTTTTTATCTTATTTCCATAAATCTCCTCTTGAACTTCATATCCACCCTCTACATACTTTAATTTAGGATTTTCAGGATTTATTATATTGGGGTTTGTGATGCAAGAAAGTTTATCATAACTTTCTTTTAGTAGCTTTTCATCATAAGTAAGTATATCTAAATTTATGGATTCTTTATTAAAAAACATAGTCATCCACAAAAATGGATTTTGCTGTCTTTTTAACTCTACAAGATTATTATTAGGTATATATTTTAGTACTATATCAACTCCATTAATCTTTTCATCATCACCACGTTCTTTAAGAGTGATTGTATAGTTATTAAATTCATTTTCCATCTTTTCATTAGCTTTTTTTAGACTTTTTCCAGAAATATTAACAGAATTAACTACAGTGCCAAAATAAAAATGTTTCATGAAATATAGTGACATCATAAAATATACACAAATTAAAACACCACAAGCTACCATAATTCCTACAGTAATTTTATTAAATTTTATTTTTAGACTATACATATATTTACCTTCTCTTTATTGTTAATACTAATCCTTATAAGTATATATAATGATTTCAATTATATTCCTGTTAACATATATAAAAAGAAGTTATCACACATAAATTATAATAACTTCTTTTATATTCTAAACAATTATTAATTCTATACCATTCTCTTTTATAATGTTTATGAACACTGATGGTGGTCTTCTATCTGTAATAATTATATCTATCTGGTCCCAGTTCAAGCCTTTATAATAGGTAAACCCATTGAATTTCTTAGAATCTACAAGAAGAACCACCTTTCTAGCTTGTTTTACCGCTGCTTGTTTTATTACTACATCCTCTTTGTCAAAAAAGTATAATCCTGTTTGCATTATGGAGCCAGCCCCCAAAAATGCAATATCAAATAGTCTTTCTTCAATATAGGTTTTAACTTCATCTCCATAAAAAAATCTATTATTTTTATTTAGACGCCCTCCTGTAGAATAGATATTCACATTTTCTTTTTCGGAAAGTATTTCTAGATTGTCTAAGGAATTAGTTACTACTGTAACCTTTTTATCAATTAGTTCAGCTAAATAACATACTGTAGTAGAAACATCAAAGTAATAGTGCTCCTTCTCATTAATGAATTCTAATGCTTTATTTGCTATATCTTTTTTCTCTGTAGAATATTTCATTACTCTTTCTTTGTAAGCTTCAATAGTATTTCTTATTACAGGCAGAGAAATTCCTCCATGGGTACGTATGGCAGCACCTTTTTCTATGAGCTTTAATATATCACGTCTAGCTGTATCTCTAGATACATCAAGAAGCTCACATATATCATGTACAGACATATTGATGTTTTCATTTAAATAATCTAATATCTTTAACTGTCTTTCTTCTTGGTACATCTAAAAACATCTCCTTACATAATCAATAAAGTTTCTGGTTTTATCTTGATGTTTTCTGAGTTCATGATATCAGCAAAATGACTTGATGATATATCATCAAGAATTATGATGTGTATATCTTTTAAGTCTAGCCCTTTATAAATAGCTTTTCTTTGATATTTTTGATGTTCGGCAAGTAATATCACCCTCTTTGATTTACTTACTACCTCTTTTTTTATTACAACATCTTCTTCATCTACATAGTACACACCATCTTCATGCACCGCTGATGCACCTAAAAAAGCTACATCAAACTCAGTATCATCACTGAAATAACTGATATCACCTTTATTATAGAAAAATCTATTATTCTTATTTAGATATTCTCCTGTTGTATGAATAACAACATTTTCTTTCTTAGAAAGAATTTCTATGTTATCTAAAGAATTTGTATATACATCTACAGACTTTTCTATAAGATTTGCTAAAAGCTGAACACTTGTAGATGAGTCTAAAAAATACTTTTTGTTATTATGAACAAATATCAATGCCTTTTCAGCTATACTCTTTTTTTCTGAAATATTTAATTGAAGTCTTTCTTCATGTGATAAGTTAACAACTTCTTTAGTAGTCTTATACAGGTTTATAATTTCATTTTTATCATTCATGATATCACCTCTTATTTTAATTTTAAGTAATTTTAAGTAATTTATCAACACCTTTAAGTAATATTAATTATTTTGTAACAAAAATGCAGATGATCATCACTCATCTGCATCATAATTTAAATATCTTTGATTATTTCTGAAATAATATCATCTTCTTTGTTTTCGCAATCTGTAGATCCAATAGTTATGCTTGGTTTGGTTTTACCATGAAAATCACTTCCACAAGTTAATATAAGTTTATGCCTCATAGCGTATTCTTTATAATATTCAACCTGCTCTTTACTATGATAGCTACTATAAACTTCTATTCCTTCTATTCCACAAACTCTTATAGCTTCAAGAAGTGAATGTTTTTCTTTAACATTATTTCCTGGGTGAGCTAAGACAGGTATTCCACCACTTGTTTTAATTACTTCTATTGCTTTTTCTAAACTTATATATTTAACTTCAGCATAAGCTGGTTTACCTTGAGAGCAGTAATCCCAATAAAAGTTTACGTATGGATTATCACTTCTAGTCCCATTTTCATAGTAAGGTTGTAGTAATGGATTTTTTTTATCTTTATCAAATTCCATGGCAGCTTCGGCTATCATTTCTCCATTAACTACTCCATTTTTAGATAATTTCTTTATTACTTCATCTGAAAAATCAATTCCAAGCTCTCTTATTAACTTCATTCTCTTTTTTGATGCACCTTGTTCTTGTTCTATGATATCTTCTTCTATTCTATCAAAAATATCATTGTTATAATCTATTCCATATCCTAATACATGAAGGTTCACTCCATCAATTGTACAATCTAATTCAACTGCCGGAATTATATTTATCTCTTTATCTTTACAATATTCCTTTGCTTCTTTTATACCCTTAACTGAATTATGATCAGCTATAGAGAAATATTTGATACCCTTACCTATACATAAGTCAACCAATTCCTTTGGGCTAAATTCTCCATCATCACTGTAAAATGAATGCATATGCAAGTCTATATAACTCATAATAATTCCTCACTTTCTTTTATTTATTTTTAATTAATGTAACATCTGGCTCTAACACACTTAAAGCTTCCACAATTAACCCTTTTTTATAATCATCTAAGAAGTTATTTGAAAGAGAAAATTTAGGCAATATATTTTTTGTAAGCTTTCTCTCACATTTATCATTAATTAACTCAATATGTTTATCACTTATAAAAGTACCATTTATTATGATCTCATCTGGATTTAAAATACTGCTGATAGAAACAATTAATTTAGATACAGCCTCACAAAAATCCTCAAATGTATCATAAAGCTCCTTATTCCAAGTTATTCCTAAAGGAATAGTTGCAACTTCTCCTGCAAAATTTCTTCCACCTTTAAATATTTTCCCATTAATAAAGATACCTGCACCAGGAGGATATTTATCTGGAAAATATAAATACACAAAAGTACCTTTATCTTTTAAATTATTGGAATTACTAAATCCAACAACTGCTGCATTAACATCATTTTCAATCACAGCTTTAATTCCATAAAGATTACTAAAGTATTCAATTATATTTACCCCTTTTAACATCCAATAATCCGAGTGTATGATTTCTCCATCAATTTCAACTCCTGGATTACCAAATCCTATTGCTTTTATGAGTTTATACTCTTCCAATATAGGCTTAATTATATCTTCAAGAGTTGCTATATTTACAACCTTAACTCTATGTTCTTTTTCATAGACACAATTGCCACCTAGATTTACTACAGAAACACTTACTATGCTTTTATCATCTTTATCATAAGGAAAAATTACGAGTACAAGATTAAAATCTTCGTTATATTTATATTGCTGTGCAGGTCTTCCCCCTCTAGATGAAATTAACTCAGTTTCAATAACCTCATTTTGCTTTACCAAATATTGAAGAACTGTACTTACTGTAACAATACTTAACCCTGTAACTTTTGCAATTTCCTGCTTCGTTGCGTATTTTTCAATCTTCAAGGCTTTTTTTACAAGATTTATATTTATTTCTTTAATAACTAAAGAATTTCCTCCTATATTTTTCATTTACTCCTCCTTTTATTAAAATACTTTTTAAAAGTGTTTTAATAAGTATATATTAAGGTTATCATGTTGCTTTCATGTTGTCAATCCGTGTAATTGAATATTAATACTTAGAACATTATAACTAAAAAGGCAGAATAAATCTGCCTTTTTTAGTTATATATAGGGATTGTTTCTTCCCCTGTATATTCTTTTAGTGATACACTAAGTTCTTTGTTATCATTTACTGTAGCAAAAAATACATCATCAATTGCAGTAATATTAAGCTTCATTAGCTCTTCCTCTAACCATATTGTTGAAAGCTTAAGTTTATCTAGTGCATCTTTAATTACCTCTCCTCGAATTATAACAACGTAGGATAAAGATGGGGACTTTTTAATTAGGTGCATATCTTCTATAGTAACAGTTGCTTTGTTTTGTTTTTTAAGCAAAGACAACTTACCGCTAGCCTCTATTATTCCTAGATGTATCTCTCCAACATCAAATACTTCTTGCTCCCTTAGCATCTGAAGTACATTGTCTACTGAATATCCAATCTTTTTAAGGCTTTTAGCTATAAATTTCCCATCCTGTATAACTATCACCGGCTCAAAGGTTATTAGCTTTCCAATTTTTCTATATTTAATCATGAGAGTAGATATTATTTTTTGCAAAATCCCTACAAAGATAAGCGCTACAACTGTATGTATATGTGGTATATTAGGCTCTGATATATCTGAACCTACTAATGCACCTATTACTATAACTACTAAAAAATCAAATATAGGCATTTCTCCTATTGTTCTTCTTCCCATGAATAAAGTAACCATAAGCATGAATGGTAAAATAGTAAAAATCCTTAAAAATACTATCATAAAGTCCTTAAATAAATTCATTTCTTCAGCTCCCTAACAACATATTTATGTTGTTACTTTGCCCTATTTTAACTTAAAAAATTACTTAATTGCTCCTCCATGAAACATACACTCATATACTTTTTTATTATGACAGAAAATTTCTTCGTATCCTTTAAACCATTTAAAATCCCCTTGAACAATACAGTGATATTTATAATCTCCGTTTTCATATACAAGGGGTCCTCTATATGGCATTTCTTTATTAACTAAGGATAGAGTTTCCTTTAAGAAGTCCCCTGAAAAGCCCTCCTCTAAAACTCTTCCTTTATAATTCATTACCCATATAGGAGTGTTATCTTTCCATATTCCTTCTTCTCCTAAAAATATTTCTCCGCCTAAATAGGTATCTATATATTTTAACTCTCCTTCTGAATGCTCAAAATCATGTGATCTAGGTCTTGATGATTCTACTTCAGCTCCTTTTCCAGCATAAGTTACCTTTTTTGCCCTACATAAAAACTCAATAATTTTATCATCAATTTCCTTTTCTTCTTTTATATCATTATATTCGCACTCATCAAAGTCCTCTTTTACTAGTTTATCTATGCTGACCTTAAACATATCACTTATTAAAATCAAATTTTCTACATCTGGATAAGATTGTCCGCTTTCCTATAGTTAAAGATATGTAATCTTATTTTCAAGTCATCAATCTATTTTACTAATAAAACGGTAATAGATTTCAATTTCTTGTACACGTTCGCCATTTTCTATTGTTTCTGGTGCGTGTATCAATATTTTCTCAATCATTGTATTTAGTAATGAAGAGGTAAGCTCTTTAGGATTGGAATATTCCTTGATTAGCTCAATCCACTTTTCAGCACCAATTATTTCCTGTTTGCTTTTTTCGAGCATTTCCTTTAGTGCTCTAATTTCAGTTTCAAGTTCAATCTGTTCTTGCTGATACTTGGTTGATAACATAGAAAAATTACGTTCAGTAATTTTATCGGTAGCTCTATCCTCATACAGTTTCGAGCTTCTTTTCTAGTTGCAGGAGCTGGTCTTGATATTTTCCCATAGTGATTTCCACGTTAATATGGATAAGTCCATCTTTTAAGTAGTAGTACATCTTGGGAAAATGGCTGATTTTCTCTTTCGCTTTAGTGCTTGGCAAGTCTTTGAAGAAGCCATCATCTTGAATCTGTTCTGCTTCATACCAGCCGTTTTGAAGTACCATACGAGCCAGCTTTTGGCGGTGCTGTAGTTGCTTCACTGAATCAATACGGTATCGGTAGTACAGAAAAGTAAAAGTCAAGCATACAAAAAGGGCAGTGATTACACTACCCCAAAAATATGGTCTACAAAGTTGATTGGTAAAGCTGTCAATCGTGATAGTCTGCCAATCCATTGTCATGAGTGAAGATACATGAAATGGTAACAACACCAGCAGGAATAGGAAACTAAATCCAGCTAAAGCAGTATGGTAAACTAGGCTTTTATCACTGGCTCGGATTCTTTTTCCTTTGTATTTAAAAATGGTATCACTCCTTTCTGGGTATGAAAAAAGCAGTCAACCTTATTAAAATTGTCTGCTCATATTGGAAATATAAAATTAAAGTTTAAACAATGTTTTCGCCCAATATTATTTTAGGCATTGTAGTTAAACAGCGATTCCAGCGTTTATAAAATTTTTCTACACCTAGTTTTGATACTCTTGCATGTGCTTCTTCATCTTTTAATACCCAGTATAGAACATAAGTCACTTTACCTATATTTCGAGTAAGACGAACAGGCAATTCGCCCTCCTTAACGGCATTAAAATCCTTTTGTCTATGCGTGCGTCTTATATAGTGAACATCAATAACACCCTCTTGACTTAAATAAAATTCAGCTACTTCTTTCATTAATTCTTCAATTTCATCTAGTTTTGTTAATTTTGCTTCGTAAATGCAGATTTCATTAAACATAAAGCACCTCCTAAAATTCCAATTTCTACTGTTAGTATAGCAGAATGCCTACTAACAAAGAAGATACTATATGTTATTTTTTACTTTGATTTTGCTTTGTTTCTGGTGGTTGATTTTGAGCTAGACGCTTTAAGACAATATCGTCTGCCTTAATATACCAATCCACATCAGCACCCATGTAGGTGGCAGACGCTCAATGTCGTCAACTTAGCATAGTATAAATAATAAAATCACGCATAAATAAAAAAAATTAAGCTATTTACATT
>NZ_JAKGTG010000010.1:0-129256 GCF_022324845.1 Clostridium sp. YIM B02506 | reverse complement strand
TATAAAAAAAAGCAGGGCATGTATTTCTACATACTCTACTCTTTGAGTGTATCATCTTAACTTAATGACATTGAGGTAATTACCCCTAAAATTTTATGTGAAGTTATTGAAATTACTGATCCTAAGTGGACAGATGCTATTGAGGGATATTTAAATACTCAGAGGTTTTATTTTATAGTTGAAAGTAATGAGTTTGATAGATCTTTAAAGATTTATGAGCGTTATAGAAAGCAAAAAAATATTTATAATGCAGGAATAATTAATACAGCAGGCCTCGAAAAATATGATAACTGTGATGAAAATTCTTTAGCCAATGTTGTTACATCTAAAAGTAGGGATGCTAAGAGATTTATTAATAGCATTTTAGGAAAAGTTATAAGATGTGATAATGTTGAGAGTTTAAAAAATTACAGATCTTCAATTACAGCTACTTGTATGGTATATAAAAATCATGTGGCAAGAGCCATTGATCCTAAAATTTATAAAACTCCATATATAGGAGCAGAGGCTTATAAGATTCAACTGGAGCAAGAAGAAAAGAAATTTGAAGCTTTAAAGGATGAATTTAATGATATAAATGATAAGATAAAGGTTATGGATGGGGAAAATACCTTACTGGCAGCTATAAAAGTTAGCACCTTAATTGAAAAGCAAGAAATATTAGCTAAGGTTAATAATAGTAAAAATCAATTAAAAGAGGTTGAAGAGCAAAAAAAGCAGCTTGAGAAAAATTCTAGCTATATTGATATTCAGCTTAAACTGCAAAATATTGAGGATGAAATTGAAGAATGTAGAAGTAAAATAAAGAAAATCGATGATAAAGAAATAGAGTGTAGAACTGCCTATGGAATAAGTGAAAATGAGATAAAAAGAGTAACCTATAGTCTTAAACTTAAGAAGGAAGAAGTAGATAATATATCTACTGAAATAGGCGAACTTAGGGAAGAGGGAGAAGATAAATTCCAAAAGGCAAAAAGCAAAAGATCCTATGAAGAGATTATAACCAACTTTAATAAGGCTAAGCTTGGTGTAATAAATAACTCTAAAAATACTGAGAAAAATCTTGAAGATAATATGAGGCTTTACAATAATACCTATAACTTTGGAGCAGAAGTTGGAGTAGGTGGAATAAACACCTTTATAGTAGCTTTAGATGAATTGGAAAAAAGTAAGGTTATAGAATATGAGGAAAAGGTTAAGGATGCCAAAAGTGGGGCAGAAGAAGAATTTAAGTATCACTTTATTGCAAAATTAAAAGAGAATATTGAAAAGGCAAGGTCAGAAATTAAAGAGTTAAATAGAGGCTTAAAAGGAATTTATTTTGGAAAAGAAGCCTATGAATTTATTGGAGGGAAAAGCAAGGAGTTAAACAAATATCATGATATGGTTATGCATGAGGAAAATATTGCTGAAGGTTTTAATCTTTTCACAGACATGTATCAATCAGAATATAAGGAACTTCTAGATGAATTATTTGAGAAACTTACCTTAGATGATAGTAATAGTGAATTAGAGCTTAGAAAGTTCACAGATTATAGAAACTATATGGATTACGATATTAGAATTAACTATAGCGATGGAACCCATTCTTTATTTTCAAAGGTTAGTAAGGAGAAAAGTGGAGGTGAAACACAAACACCTTTTTATGTGGTTATTGCAGCATCCTTCCTTCAACTATACAAATCATCATTAAAGGAAAGTATTGGACTAATTCTATTTGATGAGGCCTTCGATAAAATGGATGATGTAAGGATACTTGCTATGATGGAGTTCTTTAAAAAGTTAGACTTACAAGTTATAATTGGAGCGCCTCCACAAAAGATTGAGGCAATAGCACCATATGTAAACACAACTCTTTTAGCTATGAAGCTTGATAAGTTTAGCATAATAGAGGAGCATAAACATGAGGGATTATAAGAAGATTATTTTAAATAAATTATTAGATAAATACGAAAATAGCCAAGGGTACAAAGGGGAAGTTGCTAAAGCTAGAAAAGTGTATTTTCAGTTTAATGAAAAAACCATTATAGATTATTATGATGAATTAGATGCAAGTAAAAAGAGAGATGTTGATATTTCATGCAAGCAACTTGAGGAGAATCAGATTATAAAAATCCATTGGGGGAAAGGCTTTAATAATCATAATATAATTAAACTTGAGCTTAATGAAAATAGTATTGAGGAAGTATACAAAATACTGAGTAGAAAAGAAAAAAAGAGTAAAGAAGAAAAGATTAAAGAAATACTTGAACCCTTTAGAACAAAGGAAGATTGTTTAGGACACCTTTCAAGATTTATTTTTGATATGCTAGAAAATAATAAATCAATAAAGAAATATTTAGACCTAGATAATTTAAAAGAATGTAAAGATATAATAATTGGGATAGAAAAGGTCTTAAATCAAAAAGAAGAAATTTTTAGAAGAAGCTTCTCTATAAAGCTATATGGTGATTCCAAGAGATATGAAGCTTTAGAAAGTAAAATTTTAAGAATAATAGGAGACTTCTCAAAAGAATGGAGCCTAGAGGAATATAATATATTAAAGAACTATACCTATGTTTATTTCAAGGGAGATATTAAGCTAAAAATGAAAAGATCAACAATAAATGCCTTAGATTTTAAAGGTGGATTTGCTATAAGTTCAAAGGATATAGATGAAATAGAAACAATCAAAGTCAATTCAAGTGAGTTAATAACAATAGAAAATTTAACATCTTTTAATAATTATAATGAAAATAATTCAGTTATCTATTTGGGTGGATATCATAATAGTGTAAGGCAGAAGCTTTTAACTAAGATATATGAAACTAATGGGGATGTGACCTATTATCATTGCGGAGATATAGATGTTGGAGGATTTAAAATACTAAATCATCTAAAAAGAAAAACCTCCATACCTTTTCTGCCTTTAAATATGGATATAGAAACATTAGAGAAAAATATAACCTATGGGAAAGAATTAACAGCCAATGATAAAAAAGAACTTGAAAGAATGATTAATGACGAAATGTATGGTGAGTATAAAGATGTTTTATCATTTATACTTAATAAAAATAGAAAATTAGAACAGGAAATTGTATTTTAAAAACAAGAGAGCTCAGCTTAAAAAACTGAACTCTCTTTTATAATAGATTAAATTACTGTAAGTCAAACTTAGTAACTTCTCTTTGAGTTAACTGAGCTGAATACTTAGCAGTTAGTGATCCGTTCTTAGTTAAGAAAACATCTTTAGCTATAATAGTATCCATTAAAGTTGATACCTCAGCCTGACTTATGTCACTCTTAACTCCAGATACTGTCATGGAAACCTTGTCCCCAGTTTCAGTAACAAAAGTCATTGATAATGAATATTCCATAATTTCATCTCCTTTCTATAATAAAATCTTTGGTTAAACTTTAAGCATTAGCAATTTTTGATGTTTCATTTAAAAAGTAATCTCGAGCAGGATTACTCAAAACACCTTTGATGGCTTCAGCTACATCAAACACATTTTCAGGTAAAGCATCAATCTTAATACCTGAGAAGGTTTTCTTTTTATAGATAACTTCGCCAGATCCATTAACACCATTCTCCACTTCAATAGCAAGAGAAGTAGAACTTAAAACCTTACTAATAGCCATACATCACACCTCCTTTCATCTCATACCACGCAGTGGTTCATAAAATCCTTTTAACTGCTTCATAGTATAAATACACCGATTCTCATTAAAATAACTACTTTTAGAAATTTTTCTTAAGCAATTTTGTCATCATTTCCACTATCTATAACAACACCAAGCTTAGTTGAAATAATAGTATTTAGCTTGTTTATAGATGATGTTAAGCCTGCTATGTTTTTCTCAAGTCTAATTAATAAATAGGCACTAATAGCAACGGGAAAACCCACATTTCCTATTAGAGTCACAAGATCATTAAATTCCATAGAAAATCACCTCCAATTAAGTAATACACCTTTTTACATTATAATTATCCTCTTAGGAGTATAATTTATTAAAATCATTTTCTTTAGTAATAAAATCATAATAATGATTTATAGCTTCATCTAAAATACTGCTTAAATAGGCGTTAATATCAGGATGCATGGCTTTAAGTTCATTAAGCTTCCTAACAGTGGATTTTCTAAAGGTGTAAGTGCGTTTAATATCAAAATATTCATTGTTAATAGGAGGGATAATTCCATTAGCACAGGGCTTACCTACACGATTATCAACTAAATTTATTTCAGCTGCTAAAGAAGGGTTTGAGTTAAAGGTTACTGGTTCAGTAGAAGTGTTTGTAAAAGAGAAACTTGATACAGGTGTTCCAGAGATAACATCACTAAATCCATTTTCTTCAACGTAATCTTCAAATCCTAAATCAATTATATTTTCATTTTTCTTAGAAGTTTTTTTTACCATAATAACATCTCCTATTTTATAGAATATATCTAAAGAAGATATACACCTAAATACTGTACAAGGTTCTTCTCAAGCTTCATAAAATCATTCACCTAAATACTGTAGAGGTTTGATAGGGGAGAATCTTTTAGTTAATGAATTCAATGAGGCTACTTAATATAGAACTCTAATAAAATTTGAAAAAAATTTCTAAAGGGCATAGGTGAAATGAATTTAATGCAATCACTTCGTGATATGCTACAGCAGAGTGGTGTATTTCTTTTTTGACTAATGTTAATTAGAGAAAAAGGAGAGGTGTCTATATGATAAAAGATAAAATTATAATTTCAAACCACAATAGCCAGAGCTTTGATAAAATGCAGTTAGCTTTAGCTATCAGAAATTCTACCTACGAGGATAATTTAAGTTGTTCTTTGCTTCATAATGGAGTGATTAGAGATTGTAGTTTATGTAATCTCAAAAGTATATGTGATGGAATTGAGGAGCTAGCTAAGGATTATTATGATAGTACTACTGAAGTTGTTGGGAGCTTTAAGTTTTAATATTATTATTGATGCTGCTTGAAGGGAGAAGATTCTTTTAAGCAGTATTTATTTTTGTGATGAATTAATCCAGTAATAAGAATTTAATTTCATTAAATCAGAATATATAAAATGGAAGAATTAAATTTATGGTAGATATAAAATTTGCACAAGACAAATTGTCTTGTGCAAATTTTTTTACCCACCAATTATCTCCTTTAGTCTTTCTAAACTCCTGTTTCTCATCCTCATAGATGTGGAGTAAGGTATACCAGCTTGTTTTGCAAATGCCTTTAATGGTTGATTTTTTATATAAACAAACTCAATAAGTTCTTTTTCTTCTTTAGATAATTTTCTTATTGCAGCCTTAAGATTTAAAATTTCTATCTTAGGGAACAATTCATCTTCCACAAAGTCGATATCATAAGCTAGGGTGTGTTCCAAACAATCTGTAAGGGTAAGGATAGATCTACTATCGGTTTTATCATGTCTAGTTGAACTCCTTATTAAATTGGATAAAGCATTTTTTATTGATGTAGTGGCATAGGCTACAAATCTCTTGTTCTCTGGATTGTACTTATTCAGTGCTTTAAAAAGGCTTTTATAACATTCATTTTGGACGTCTTCAAATTCATATCCATTTAGAAAGGTTTTTTTACATAAATTTAGAATAAAGGGCTTAAAATTATTAGCCAAATCCTCTTTTGCTTGATCATTTCCCATCTTAGCTAGTACAGCTAATCTTTCATTTTCAATTAAGTTCATTTTCATCACCTCTAATTTAATATTTTTAGAAAACACCCTGCACAAGTTAATAGGAATTTAATTAAATCAATGTGGTATTTATACGGTGCATTGGGGTATTTATTTATAGGGGTGATTAAATGAAACTAGCCATTGATATTGGTCATAATTGCAGTTATGACATAGGAGCAGCTGGGATTAAGTCAGAGGATAATTTAAATCTTGATGTAGGTAATAGTCTTATTAGTAAATGCTTAAATGCAGGTATTGAGGTTATTAAATGTTTACCTAGTAGTGCTTCAAGTCTTTACGATTCTTTAAACAAAAGGGTAACTACAGCTAATAATCATAATGTAGATTTCTTTATATCCATTCATCATAATGCTTTTCCTGGAGCTCAAGGAACCGAGATTCTTTGTTATCCAGGCAGTAAGGGGATAGATATTGCAAAGGTAATACTTCCAGAGATTGTTTCATTAGGCTTTAGAGATAGAGGGGTAAAACCTAGAGGTGATCTCTTTGTATTAAAGAATACTAAAATGCCCGCAATTCTTGTTGAATGTGCCTTTTGTGACAGTGAACATGATATGCAAATTTATAACTCTGAGGCTATGGCAACTGCAATATTTTTAGGAATTAAAAAAGCCTTTAACATTCAAACTGTCGTACAACCTAAAGATGAGGGACTATATCATGTTGTCAAAAAGGGCGATAACTTATGGACATTGTCAAAGATCTACTTCACAACGGTAAAAGACATAATAACTCTAAATAATATTGAGAATCCAGATTTAATATATCCTGGTCAAAGAATTAGAGTTAAGTAAATTTTGTCTATATGAAAATTATACCAAAAAAGAAGGAACATGCAAACGTGTGTTCCTGTTACGAAATGAAAGGAGGTGAGTCAGATGACAGAAGTAATTTTAACTTCATTAGCTTTAGTTGTAGAATATAAAAGCGGATTAGACAAAGAAGGAAATGACGTTTATAAAAAACAAAGATATTCAAAAATATCTGAAAATGCTACAGATGAATCTTTATATGATGTAGGAAACGCTATAGGACAAGTGCTTGATACACAGACCTATAGAGTTTCAAAAGAAAATAAATTTGAGCTATTTCATGTTTAAGAAAAGGAGGAAAAGATGTGGAGTTAAATGATTCCACATCTTTTTTACAATTTATTTTGATCTTAAAAGTCAATTAAAGACAATATGTAGAATTATGGTAATAGTTATTATAAAATAAAAGTAGGTGAGTTTAGTTGAAACTTAATAGTAGTTATCTATATTTATAAATAATGAAGTATTAGAGAGGAGAATAAAAAATGCTAAGTGTATATGAAACATGCCCTACATATGAAAATGAAAAATATCTGCTTAAGTTTGTTGAAAATGAAGACTGTATTGATTTACTGAAAGTATATTCTGATAAAAAAGCGGTTTTATTATTTAATAGTGATAATTGTGGAGGAGATGATTTTTATTATACGACAGAGAAGCGTATGAAAGATGCTATTGATTATTGGCATTTTGAATATGATAGACAAGGGTTTGTTAGATGGTCTATTATAGATAAGCATAAAAACTCTGCTATTGGAACAATAGAACTGTTTCATAGAACTAGTAAGGATTATTTTACTGAATGTGGATTATTGAGATTAGACCTGAGAAGTGATTATGAGAAGGTACAAGAAATTGAAAATATTTTATCTTTAATAATTCCACATACATTTGATTTATTTAAGTGTGATAAAGTGGCTACTAAAGCTATATCAAAGGCATCTGAAAGGATCATGGCTCTAAAGAACTTAGGATTTCAGGCTTCAGATGAAAAGTTAATCGGTCATGATGGAACAGAGTATGATTCATATTTTGTACTTAAAAACTAGATAGATTTCTAATCTTAAATGAGTAAAGGCTCCTATGCTGTAGTAAAATATAATATAAGCTAAATAAGAACTGCATTAAGCAGTTCTTATTTAGTTTCATAACATACTGATGTTTGTGTGTCTAAAACATCTCCTATAAACTTTCCAACTTCTAGGTGGACAGGATGAATAAGATATGCATTCATATCATCCAGTGATTCAAATTTAGTAATCAGAATTATGTCATAAGCCGTTTGGCTGGGACGAATATTCATTTCAGCTTGTATATCTAAAAGAACTTCTATTTTTCCTTTCATACCTAAAAGAACTTCCTGTGCCTTTTTAATATTTTCAGTATCATTATTTTTTAATTTTAAAAGTACATTATTTACAATCATTTTTTACCACCTGTAATATTTAGAAATACTTATAGTTTATGGCTCATAATATTTTTTATTATAATATAAATAGTTTTTAGATGGTTCGAATTATACCACCATCAATAGTATGCTCACATCCAGTAATGTAGGAAGCTCTATCTGAAGCAAGAAAAGCAACAAGTTCTGCTACTTCCTCGGGTTTTGCTGGACGACCAAGAGGTATACCACCAAGGGCATCCATTAATTCTTGACGAGCACCGTTATAATCTTTT
Organism: Clostridium sp. YIM B02506; assembly: GCF_022324845.1. NCBI lineage: Bacteria > Bacillati > Bacillota > Clostridia > Eubacteriales > Clostridiaceae > Clostridium > Clostridium sp. YIM B02506. Next base: position 121,068 of record NZ_JAKGTG010000010.1, on the reverse strand, counting down.
CCAGAATTCTGTGACATTCTTTCAATAAGACGCTCGGCAGCTTTTGTTTCAGTAAAACCTGGGGCTACTGTATTGATTCGTATTCCTTCAGATCCAAATTGAGTGGCTAGATTTTTACTATAATTAGTAAGAGCTGCTTTTGCTGCTGAGTATGCCACTGTCATATTTCCTGGAAGCCTGCGCTGAATTGAGGATATGTGAACTATAACTCCTTTATGCTGATTAATCATAGTTGGTAAAAATCCACGATCCAAGCGTACAGAAGCAAAAAGATTAGCATTAAATGTACTCATCCAATCTTCGTCACTTATCCAGATGTTGAAGATGATGAACCTCCTACATTATTAATTAGTACATCTAATCCTCCAAGTTTTTCAAGAGTATCCTTAATTATTTTTTCTGTGCCTTCTGGTGTACTGACATCAGCTTGAATAAATCCAACAGAATCAGGCAAATCTTCTGAAACAGTTCGAGCTGCAGTCATTATATTTGCTCCAGCACTGAGTAAACGGTGAACAATAGCATTTCCAATCCCTTTGGTTCCTCCTGTTACAAGTACCCTTTTACCCTCAAATTCTTTGCTCATATCAAATGTTGATAATGTATTTCCCATACTTAGATTCCTCCCTAATTTATGTTGTCTTGTTTAGTATAGCTAATATAACTTGACTACAGTACGTCATATTATATGTTTTTCTAATAAATAAACATTTTGATAAAACAGGATTACCAGATCCGTTTCTTTTGGACTTCCATTTTACAGTAGTAAATGAGAAAATAACAAAACTAGAAATTTTATAACATTACGATAATTATAAGGAAATTAAGGCTATATCATCATATATAATTATTAAAGTGAAAAGTTGTAACGAAATAGAAGCCAAAAGAATAATATAAATCTAGCGGATTTAAAAAAATGAATACTTCTAATTATCAGAAGTTAAATAAGGTAAAGTTAAGGGATACTTTAAAAGGTAGGATAAATAAGGTGGTGAGTTAATGAAAAGTGAAGTTGAATTTCTGCAATTATTAGATGGGGAAACAGATGAAACAGCTTTAGAAAAATTTAAAAGAAAAATGATTGCTCTAGGCAAAGAGATAAAAATTGTAAATAGTAAAAGAATGTGCCCAAAGCTTATGAAAATATATTTTGTTGAAAATAAGAAAAAGGAAATGCAGGAGATGGGATAGTTAAAAAATAAGATACACAAGTTCTTGAGTTATTATGATTCAGTTGCTTGTGTATTTTCATATTTTTACCACTAAAATAAGGAATTATTTAGATATTTATAGAAATATTTAGTCTTTTTTCATGTTTCAGTATTGAAAGAACTATGAATTATATAATAAACTATATTTACTAACACTTACATTTAATTCTGCTAGAAAGTATCAATTATATGATTTCTAATTAAGGAGTACATAGGAGAAATTAAAAATATTTTTAATTTGGGGGGGAGAATTTGAGTAAAAACACAATTACAAAGTTAGTAGTATATAATTTAGTAGTAGCTTTGACGGCTATAGTATTGTTTTCTCCAGGGCTTTTAAATTTATTTGGTAAAGCAACTGGGTTGATATCACAATCACTTATAATAACCTTATTGTTGATGATTATATTTGTATTTATATATCTTAATTATAGTTTGCTATTTGCCAAAAAAGATTCATCTGTTGAATTAAAAGCTGAGACTATGAGGGATGTTGTTAAGATATTAAATAATAATACATACAAAAAATCTTTTGGAAAAACTATAAAAACTCTTATTAATCAAATAGATTCCTATACAGTGTTAAAAGACGATATATTAGAGGATTTAGAAAAGCGATTTGATAAAAATAGCTTAAGTTATTCAAAGTTTTATCAAACTATACAAGCTATGGAGTCTGTTTATTTTGATATGATGAAAAGAACAGCTACTAAGATAGAGAATTTTAATGAGGATTCTTATAATACATTAAAAAGAGAAGATAAAAATAGAGATGATTTGGTTATAGATGAAAGATTAGAGATGTATCAAAAATACTTATCAGATATAGAAACTTCAATTGAACAAGGAGACAAGATATTATTGAGATTGGACAAGTGTATGTTTGAATTATGTAAGTTAGATAATGCAGAAGGCGATTTAGATAATATGTTAGAGATCAAGCATTTGGATGAATTAATAAATAATATAAAGCATTATAAGTAAGGGGGATAATAATGAAAATTTTAAAGAACGTATTAACATTTATCATTATAGCGGGAATCGTTTTCGCTGTGGTATATGGTGGAGTATCTTTAACTAAAAATTTGGGTAAATCTGATACACAGGTATCTGAAGAAGATGCAAGTAAAACAATGAACAAGTTGTTAAAAAAGGTTAGTTATAAAGAAGTTGGAGCAAGAAAAGCTTCTGTAGTTTTAGAAAGTAATAATTTAAGTGACACACTTCCAAGTATAGATAAGTATCCAGTGAAGGTTGAAAATACAACTGATACTTTTGTTGAGATATTTTCCTCATCTGAAAAAGCTGGTAGCGGAAATGATACTTGGCTATTAGATATGGCTAACAAATTTAACTCTTCAAGTGTGGTTGTTAATGGGAAAAAGGTATCTGTAAAAATTAGGGCAATTTCATCTGGTGAAGGTATGGATTATATATCTTCAGGAAAATATGTTCCTGATGCTTATACTCCTTCAAATGATTTATGGGGAAAAATGCTTCAAGCTAAAGGCATTAAAGTAGATACTGTAGAGGAAAGATTATTAGGGAATGTTCCAGGAGTTCTTCTATCATCAAGTAAAAAAGATGAACTAATTAAAAAATATGGATCTGTTAATCTAAAGGTAATAACTGAGGCTGTTGCAAATGGTGAATTAACAATGGGGTATACAAATCCATTTCAAAGTGCTACAGGTTTAAATTTTCTAGTATCAACACTAAATAGCTTTGATACTAACTTGTTGAGTGATTCAGCTGTATCAGAATTTGAAAAGTTCCAAGCTAACATACCTTTTGTTGCTTATACAACTTTACAAATGAGGGAGTCAGCAGCATCTGGGGTTTTGGATGGTTTTATAATGGAATATCAAACTTACAAAAATTCTCCAGAATTATTTAGCAGCTATGCATTTACTCCATTTGGATTAAGACATGATAATCCTTTATATGGCATAGGAAATTTAACTGATGAGAAAAAATCTATTTTAAATGAGTTTGTAAAACTATGTAAAAGTGGTGATAGTCAGAAATTAGCAAAAGACTATGGCTTTAATGAGTTAGATAATTATAAGTCAGAAGTTAGTATGCCAGCTGGTGACACTATAATAAGAGCGCAGAAAATATGGAAAGATAAGAAAAATTCAGGACAAGATATAGTTGCAGTATTTGTAGCTGATAAGTCAGGAAGTATGGAAGGTGAACCTATGACTAAATTAAAAGAGTCATTAATCAAGGGTTCGCAATATATAAGTAATAATTCATCTGTAGGATTAGTGAGTTATTCAGATGATGTTGAGATTAATTTACCTATAGGTAAGTTTGATTTAAACCAAAGATCCTTATTTACAGGAGCGGTTGAGGATATAAATGCAGTAGGGGGAACTGCAACTAATGATGGTGTATTAGTTGCTACAAAGATGTTATTAGAAGCTAAGGAGCAAAATCCTAATGCAAAGTTAATGCTTTTTGTATTAAGTGATGGAGAACAAAATAGAGGCCTTAATTTAGATAAGATAACACCTGTTATAGAAGCATTTAAAATACCTATTTACACAATTGGTTATAATGCTGACATTGATGCTCTAAACGTATTATCTAGTATAAATGAAGCTGCTAGTATAAATGCTGACTCAGAAGATGTTATCTATAAGTTAAGCAATTTATTTAACGCACAAATGTAGGAGGTTATTATGGGTTTTACAATGGATGCCACAATAGATTTAGATAGAGTTCCAAAAGCTCCAGATATAAAGGTTTTGGAACAAGAGATTGATAAGCAATTAGAAGTTTCTGAGGAAGTAAAAACAGAACTTGAAAAAAGAGCTGAGGCAAATATAAATAGTATTTTTGATGTTGATATTTTATCTATGGATTCTAGAAAGAGTTTCATAAATCCAATCATAGAGTTTGGTAGAGATACTATGGAAGCTTCAGCTAAAAGAAACTCTATGTTAAGTATATCTGTTGGGAAGTTAGCTACACTAGAGGACAAAGATAATGTTATATCTAAAAGTCTGTTAGATTTAAACAAAGAAATGAAGGCTTTAAATCCATCTTTAATAGACTTTAATAAAACTGGTTTATTATCAAAACTATTTAATCCTATAAAAGACTATTTCGCAAAATATGAAAAAGCTAGTGATGTTTTAGTGAATATATCTAAAGCTTTAGATAAAGGTAAAAAAACTTTAGAGAATGATATTATAACAATGACTAACGAAGAAATAGAAATGAGAAAACTTACTAAAAAACTAAAATCAGAGATAGAGTTATTAACAGCAATGGATCTTTGTCTTGAAAAGAAAATACAAGATGCAAGTAGTAATGGAGTTGATCCTGAAAAGATAAAATTTGTAATGGAAGAAATTCAATTTCCACTAAAACAAGGATTAATAACTATGCAGGAAGTTTTAACAGTAAACCAACAAGGTATATTATCGATTGAATTATTTAAAAGAAACAACAAAGAATTAATGATAGGGGTAGATAGAGCAAAACTAGTTTCTATGTCAGCCCTTAGTATAGGAGCTATGCTTGCAAGTGGTTTGTATAATCAAAAGATAGTTATTAAAACCATAGAGGCAGTAAACCAAACAACAGGAGCTATGCTTGTTGGTATTTCTGAAATGATTAAATCACAAGGGGTAGATATTCACAAACAGGCTGTTAACTCAAATATATCTGTAGAAGATCTGCAAAAATCATTCGATAATTGTTTAACAGCTATAGATGATGTAAGTAAGTTTAAGCTTGAAGCATTGCCTAAGATGAGAGAAACTATAGACAAGTTTAAGAAACTTACAGAATCAGGTGAAAAGGCAATAAATAAATTTGAAAATGGAGATAAATTTTCATTTTAGAATACGTTAATTATGAACTATCTCTCAGTCTTTAATACTGAGAATAGTTCTTTTTAAATAAAATGTTGACAATGTTTACAGATTATATTAATATAATTGTATATTAAATATGAATTCATTTAAGGATTGTTACTGGAATGCAGGCAAAACCTAAATTGATACCAAACTTTTGTTATAGCCTATGGTTATAGCTGTTTGATGTTGATTTGGGTTTATTTTTATTTAAAAACAGAATAAAATCTTTCTATAATTTAAAAACTACGATTAAGTGGATAAATGTTTCTAATGGAAATTTGATGTAAAGGAGATTAGGGATGTGCTAATAAGCAAAGTGTTAAATAATAATGTTGTTACAATTAAAAATGAAGACAATCAAGAGTCTGTGGTTATGGGAAGAGGGATAGCCTTTCAAAAAAAGAAAGGTGATGAGATTGATGAAGAGAAAATAGACAAGATATTTGTTTTAAAAAACAAAAGCATCAATGATAAATTAATTACTTTAGTTAATGACATTCCAGCAGAATATTTAGAGATTTCTGAAGAGGTTATAAAATATGCTGAAGAAATGTTAAATACGAAACTAAATGAAAATATATATTTAACACTAACTGATCATATAAGCTTTTCTATAAACAGATATAATAATAATTTAGAGATGAAAAATGTTATGCTTTGGGATATAAAGAGACTTCATAAACCGGAGTTTGATATTGGAATTAAGGCATTAAAAATAATAAAAGACAAAACAGATATAAGCTTACCAGAAGATGAAGCTGCTTCTATAGCCATGCATATTTTAAATGGTGAGTTAAATCAAGACATGCCACAAATAGTAGATATTATAAACTTAATAAACGAAGTATTAAAAATTGTAAAATATCATTTTAATATTGACTTTGATGAGGAGTCTATTAATTATTATAGATTTATTACTCATTTAAAATTTTTTGCACAAAGAATGGTTAATGGTAAATACTATGAAGATGATGATAATGAATTATTTGAAATTATTAGATTAAAATATCCAAAGTCTTATGAGTGTACAAAGAAAATAGAAGGATTTATAAAACAAAAATTTAATAGCCAGCTTACAAAAGAAGAGAAGTTATATCTTATAGTACATACGGCAAGAGTTGTAAAAGAGAGTCAATAAAGCTTTAAAGAAGTTATTTTCTTTAGGTTTTTATTATACATATTTATATAAATTAAAGGAGGGTGTAATAGTAAAATTAATTTTTAACCGGAAGTTTCATAGGATTGTAACTGATTCGATCAGGCAAAACCTTAATTCTTCAAAACTTAACTATATTAAATTTTGAAAGTGAGGAATTAAGCTATGAATTATGAAAATTTAGCTAAATCAATATTAGAAAAAGTTGGCGGAGAAGTCAATGTATCAAATTTAACACACTGTGCAACAAGATTAAGATTTAATCTAAAAGACAAGTCAAAGGCAAACACAGATGGATTAAAAAACACAACTGGTGTTATGGGTGTTGTTGATAAAGGTGGACAATACCAAGTTATAATAGGTAACGAGGTTAATAATGTTTATAAGCAAATAGTTAAAATATCAAATATAGAAGTTGCAGAAGGAAAGGATTCTGAAGAGGATGATAACCGTAAAGTTTCTGCAAAAGTTATAGATACAATAACAGGAATATTCACTCCTATATTACCAGCAATAACCGCTGCAGGTATGATGAAAGCCGTGCTTTCATTATTAGTTGCTTTTAAATTAATAACAACTAAATCACAAAGTTATCAGATTATAAACTTTATGGCTGATGCAGCTTTTTATTTCTTACCAATACTTCTTGCAAATTCTGCTGCTAAAAAGTTTAAGACAAATCAATATTTAGCTATGATGCTTGGTGGAATGTTAGTTCATCCAACATTTGTATCAATGGTAGGTGCAGCTAAAGAAGCGGGAACAGGAATATATTTATTTGGTTTACCGATATCTTTAGCATCTTATAGCTCAAGTGTTTTACCTATAATATTAGGTGTTTGGTTTATGTCTTATGTTGAGCCAATAGCAGATAGAGTATCACCAAGTGCAATTAAGTTTTTCACAAAACCATTGATTACAGCTATGGTTACAGGAGTAGCTTTATTAGTTGTAATAGGACCTATAGGATATATAGTAAGTGATAAAATAGGATTAGGTATTAAAACTTTAGAGTCTTATGCTGGTTGGTTAGTACCAACTTTAGTTGGAGGTTTAACTCCATTATTAGTTATGACAGGTACACATTATGGACTAGTTCCAATTGGTATAAATAATCGTATGACTATGGGATATGATACTATAATATATCCAGGAATGTTAGCATCTAACGTTTCTCAAGGTGGTGCGGCTTTAGCGGTAGCAATGAAAAGTAAAAATAAAGAGATAAAACAATTAGCATCATCAGCAGGCATTACAGCAGTTTGTGGTATAACTGAGCCAGCACTTTATGGTGTAAACTTAAAATTTAAAACTCCATTATATTCAGCTATGATAGGTGGAGCAGTGGGAGGATTATTTTTAGGACTATTTAGAGTATCAAACTATACAGGTGGTTCTCCAGGATTTTTGACACTTCCAAGTTATATTGGTGGAGATTCCATGAATAACTTTGTATATGCCTGCATAGGAGCTGTAATAAGTGTAATTGTATCATTTATTGCTTGTTTAATATTATATAGAGATAAAGTTGAAAGTGAAGAAGTTGTAAATAGTGTTGAAAAAAAGAATTTAGTTAATAAAATCACTATAGCTAGCCCTATAAGCGGAGAAGTTATTTCATTAAATGAAGTTAAAGATGAAACTTTTGCTTCAGAAATGATGGGAAAAGGAATCGCAATTAGACCTACTGAAGGAAAAGTAGTATCACCAATAAATGGAGTTGTTCAGACAATATTCAAGACTAAACATGCTATAGGTTTAAAATCAAATGATGGAGTTGAGATTTTAATTCATGTAGGTATGGATACTGTTCAATTGGAAGGTAAGCATTTTACTTCATACATTAAAGATGGTGATGAGGTTAAAGTTGGAGATACTTTAGTAGAATTTGATATGGAGGCTATAGAAAAAGAAGGTTATGAATTAGTTACTCCAGTTATAGTAACAAATACTATGGATTATTTAGAGGTTTTACCAATGAATTTAGATACAGCAAAACTTGGAGATACTATTATAAGTATTATTTAGTTAATATGTTTAAATAAAATAGAAGGGAGTATTTTTAGCTTAATGCACAGATACTCTCTTTAATAAAGGAGATAAATATGTATTCTAATAAATTTCCAGAAAACTTTTTATGGGGTGGAGCAACAGCTGCAAATCAATGTGAAGGAGGATATAAAGATGGAAATAAAGGGTTATCAACAGTAGACGTTATTCCATCAGGAGAAGATAGATTTCCAGTAATGAAAGGAAAACTAAAAATGATGACTTGCGATGAAGAACATTATTATCCAAGTCATGAAGCTATTGATTTTTATCATAGATATAAAGATGATATAAAATTATTTGGAGAAATGGGATTTAAAACCTTTCGTTTATCAATTTCTTGGGCACGTATATTTCCAAATGGAGATGATGACGTTGCAAATGAAGAAGGGTTAATGTTTTATGAATCTTTATTTGATGAATGTCTTAAATATGGGATTGAGCCACTAGTAACTATAACTCATTTTGATGTACCAATGCATCTTGTAGAAACAATAGGCTCATGGAGAAGCCGTAAGATGGTAGATCATTATGAAAGATTATGTACTACTCTTTTTGATAGATACAAAGATAAGGTTAAATACTGGCTTACATTCAATGAAATAAACATGTTATTGCATTTGCCTTTTATAGGAGCAGGATTAACTTTTGAGGAGGGGGAAAATGAAGAAGAAATAAAATATCAAGCAGCCCATCATCAGTTAATTGCAAGTGCAAAAGCTACAGAAATAGCAAGAAAAATAAATCCAAACTTCAAGATTGGTTGTATGCTTGCAGGAGCAAGTACTTATGCAAATACATGTGCACCAGAGGATGTTTGGAAGTCTATCACAAGAGATAGAGAAAATTATTTCTTTATTGATGTACAATCACGTGGAGAGTATCCTAATTATGCAAAGAAGATGTTTGAAAGAAACAATATAAATTTAAACATGGAAGCTGGAGATGAAGAGATTTTAAAAAATAACACAGTAGACTTTATATCGTTTAGCTACTATGCTTCAAGGTTAACTAGTGCAGATCCAAATGTAAATATCAAAACATCAGGAAATGTATTTCCAACTTTGAGAAATCCTTATTTAAAGGCTAGTGAATGGGGATGGCAAATAGATCCATTAGGACTTAGAATAACATTAAATGCATTATATGATCGTTATCAAAAACCTTTATTTATAGTTGAAAATGGACTTGGAGCTGTAGATACTCCAGATAAAGATGGTTATGTAGAAGATGATTATCGTATAGAATATTTAAGAGAACATATAAAGGCTATGAAAGAAGCAATTAATGAAGATGGAGTAGAACTAATGGGATATACGCCTTGGGGATGCATAGACCTTGTAAGTGCTTCAACTGGTGAAATGAAAAAACGTTATGGTTTTATATATGTTGATAAAGACAACGAAGGAAAAGGAACCCTAGCTAGAAGTAAAAAGAAGAGCTTCTATTGGTATAAGAAAGTTATAGCTAGTAATGGAGAAGATTTATATTAATCCACATAAAAAATCAGCTTTTGATAAGCTGATTTTTTATCTTAACTGAGTAATTGACAACAGGGTAAGAAGAAAATTGTGAAATTAATTAGCAGTTGTGCTAACATATAACTATTAATATAAAACAAATTACTAGGAGATGATAGTATGCATAAAAATAAATTGGTAGTTATAGGAGTAGGGCACGTTGGATCTTATGTTTTAGCTGATGCTATGAAGCTTGGTTTATTTGCAGAAATTGGTGTAATTGATATTTTGGAAAATGTAGCATATGGAGAAGCTCTTGATCAGGCTCAAGCTACAGCTTTAACTTATATGAATAATGTTGAAGTTAAAAGTGGGGGTTATGAACAATGTGAGAATGCAGATGTTATTATTATAGCTGCAGGCCCAAGTATGATACCTGATCCTAATGACCCAAAAGGAGAACCTGATCGTACTTTATTAACAAAAATAAACTGTGGAGTTATTCGTGACGTAATGAGTGGAATAACAAAGTATACGAGGGATGCAATAATAATTTTAATAACTAACCCATTAGATACAATGGTTTATATTGCTGAAAATGAATTTAATTATCCTAAAGGGAGAGTGTTTGGCACTGGAACTATGTTAGATTCAGCACGTTTAAGAAAATTTATTGCTGATACCTATAAAATTGATCCAAAATCAGTGACAGGATATATGATGGGAGAACATGGTAGTACTGCATTCCCTGTTTTAAGCCATGTTAACATCTCTGGTATACCATTTTCAGAGTTAAATGAATACTTTGAGGGTTCTTATGATATAAATGATCCCGAAGTAGTGAAATCTGCAATAATTACTTCAGCCTATGAAGTGTTTAATGGTAAAGGATGGACAAATGCCGGTGTTGCTCAATCTGCTGTTACTATGGCAAAGGCTGTTCTATTAGACGAAAAAAGTGTTTATCCAGCATCTACTACCTTAAGAGGTCAATATGGTCATGACGGAGATGTGGCATTAAGTATGCCATGTGTTATTGGACGTGAAGGAGTTATAAAACAACTGCCTGTAAAATTAAATGAATGGGAAACAAAAAAGCTAGAAGAATCTATTTCTTTTATAAAATCAGCTATGAAAGATGCAAAAACTGGACCTGAGATTTAAAATCAGATTTTTTATAGGTTGATAAGTTTATTTCATTTTTCAATTAATAAGTTACCTATTTTTGATAGATACTTTTCATTTTCTCTTCAATCTATTTATTTGAATATAAAGAGTTAGTATAATCAAAGAAAAAACTAGGGGGAAAAAGTTATGAGCGATATAAAAGTAATTATTATGGATGTTGATGGAACTTTAACTAATAGTGAAAAGAAAATTACTGAAAAAACTAAAAAAACTTTAATAAGGGCTCAAGAAGAAGGGGTTATTTTAGTTTTAGCATCAGGGAGACCTACTTCTGGATTAATGGATTATGCAAAAGAATTGAAGATGGATAAACATCATGGACTTTTAGTTTCTTTTAATGGAGCTAAGGTTATTGAGTGCCAAACTAATAAATTGTTATTTAATGAGACTATGTCTGTAAAAGAAGGGCAAGCTGTTCTTGAGCATATGAAGAAATTTGATGTTAAACCTATGATTGATAAAGATGATTATTTATTTGTTAATGATGTTTATAACTGTTATGTACAATATAAAGACAAGCCTTTTAATGTAATTCAATATGAATCTCGTGGTGGTAAATTTAAGTTATGTGAAAAAGATGACTTAGCAGCTTTTGCAGACTATCCACTTAATAAGATATTAACAGCAGGAGATCCAGAATATCTAAAAGAAAATTATGAACAGATGATGGAACCATTTAAAGATACTTTAAGTTGTATGTTTACAGGACCATTCTATTTTGAATTTACTGCAAAAGGAATTGATAAGGCTAAGGCTTTAGATTCTGTATTAATTCCAATGGGATATAAAAAAGAGGAGATGATAGCCTTTGGAGATGGTCATAATGATGCCTCAATGGTCAAATATGCAGGGATAGGAATAGCTATGGCAAATGCAGTAGATGATTTAAAAGAAATAGCTGATGAAGTAACATTGTCTAACGAAGAAGATGGGATTGCCTACACATTAACTGAATATCTTAAAATATAATATAAAATAATGTATAATGTTCATGAGGTGATTTTCATGAACATTTTTATTAAGTTAAATAAAATAACAAACTTAACTGAAAATGAAAAAATATTAGTAAAATTTATGCAAGAAAACGCAGAAGATTTTATAAAAATGAGTGCACTTGAAATAAGTGAAGTTTGCTTCATTTCAACCTCAACTATTTATAGGCTTTGTCAAAAACTTGATTTAACAGGCCTATCAGAACTTAAGGTTCAGGTATCTACCTCTATAAATGAGTATTTGAAAGAAAAGAATTTATTAGATTATAATTATCCAGTTAAACAAAATGAAACACAAAATCAAATTATTTTGAATTTGAAGGAATTATATGAACAGACCTTGATTTCCTCATTAAACTTAATAGATTTAGAACAATTAAGATTAATCTCAAATATTCTAAAAAAGACAAAACACATCGATTTATATACTTCAGCTGGAAATATTTATTTTGGAGAAAACTTTAAGTTTCAGATGCAAGAGATTGGAACTTTCGTTAATGTTCCAATAGAAGAATATAATCAACTTTTAACGGCTTCCACAAGTGATGAAAGCCATGTTGCTATAATAGTTTCTTTTGAAGGAAGGGGAATTATAATAGAAGATATTGCAAATATCTTAAAAAATAACAAAACCTCAATTATTCTAATTTCTTCTACAAATGAAAATCCATTAAGTAAATATGCTGATTATCATTTGTATCTAAGTTCAAATGAAAACCATTTTAATAAAATTTCATCGTTTTCAACTAGGTTATCTTTATTATATATTTTAGATTGTTTATATGCTTGTTATTTTAAACTTGATTACGATAAAAATGTAGCCTATAAACTTGATACCTATAAAAAATTATCCAATAAAATTAATAAATAATGATATAGAGGAGAGTGAGAGAATGTTAGCTGATTATCATATGCATACGAATTTTAGTGATGATTCCACCTATGAAATGGAGGAGGCTGTAAAAAAAGCCATTTCCATAGGACTTAATGAAATTTGTTTTACTGAACATGTGGACCATGGAGTAAAAACAGATTTAAATTGCGATTATGATGCTTATATAAAGGAAGTTAAAAGATGTAGAGAATTATATTCTAAAAAAATATCAATAAAACTTGGAATAGAATTTGGAGTACAAACTCATACTATAGAGCAATTTAAAAAAGATTTTGATAAGTATGATTTTGACTTTGTAATACTTTCTTGTCATCAAGTAGAGAATAAAGAGTTTTGGACACAAGATTTTCAAAAAGACAAAACTCAAAAGGAATATAATGAAGCTTACTATAAAGAAATATTAAATGTAATGAAAAAATATGATGACTACAGTGTGTTAGGGCACCTTGATATGATAAAGAGATACGATAATGAAGGAGAGTATCCTTTTGAAAAAGTTAAGCATATTATAAAAGAAATATTATCTCTTGCTATTAAAAATGGAAAAGGTATTGAAGTAAACACTTCAAGTTTTAGATATGAGCTTAATGACTTAACACCATCTAGAGACATATTAAGGTTATATAAAGAGCTTGGGGGAACCATTATTACCATAGGTTCAGATGCACACAAAGAGGAACATTTAGGTGCTAAGATTTCCTATGTAAAAGAAGAACTTAAGAAATTAGGATTTAATAGCTTTTGTACTTTTGATAAAATGAAACCAATATTTCATGAGATCTAGTATATGTATAATGACAGTGTTTTGGTAAATAATATAATTGATTCTATTTACCAAGAAGAGGAGCGCCATGATATCAGGGAAAAAATTAGCTTTTAAGAGATTAAATGAAGCTTATAATAATGCTAGAATTGAAGAATTTGATGATAATTCTAAGTATATATTTTTTAGCGACTGCCATAGAGGTGAAAATACACCATACGATGAATTTTCAAAAAATCAAAATATATTTTTATTCGCATTAGAATATTATTATAATAATGGATATACTTATGTAGAGGTTGGAGATGGAGATGAGCTTTGGGAGCACTCAAACTTTAAGCATATAAGGCTAGCCCATGATGAAGTATATACTCAATTAAAAAAGTTTTTTGATGAAGATAGATTGATTATGTTATATGGAAATCATAATATACAACTAAAATATCCGGATTTTGTAGAAAAAAATTACTACAAGTTTTATGATGATTATAATGAGGAAGAAATAGAGTTGTTTCCAGGTATAACCATATATGAAGGGGTAGTATTTAGGCATAGGGATACAGGTCAGGAGATATTAACCGTTCATGGGCACCAGGGAGATGTATTAAATGATTCTTTTTGGTATTTCAATATGCTTTCGGTAAGATATTTCTGGAAGTTTTTTCATTCAATTGGTTTTATAAATCCTGCAAGTCCTGTTAGAAATGCAGAAAAAATCCATAAAATTGAGAGGATTTATAGTCATTGGATTAAAAGACATAAAACTATGATTATCTGTGGACATACTCATAGACCTCATTTTCCAAAAGCAAAAGAATTACCATACTTTAACGATGGTTCATGTGTTAGAGCAAGTGGAATACAGGGAATTGAGATAGAGAACGGGGAGATAATGCTTATCGAATGGAGAATTAGAACAGATTCAGAGGGAGATCTTCATATTAAGAGAAAGGTTCTTAGAGGACCGGAACCAATTGAAAGATTTGATTTAAGAAAAAGATAAGTAAAGTGGTCTAGAAAACCTTGAAGTTTTCTAGACCACTTTAATTTTAAGGATTAATCTTAAAATAATTATCTATAGCTTTTGTAATTGATAAAGAAATTTTATTTTGATAATCTGAATTACTTAGGTTTTTCTCCTCAGATTCATTACTTATATAGCCAAGCTCCACTAATATTGCAGGAGCTTTTACCTTTTCTAATACTAAAAAATCTCCTTTTTTTATCCCTCTGTCTGTAGTTTTTAAATCTTCTATAATTTGTTTTTGGATTAAATCTGCTAAAACCTTACCTTGAGAACTGGCTTCATTATAGTAGGTTTCTGTTCCGGTTACAGACTTTTCGTTAAATTTGTTTAGATGAATGCTTAAAAAAATAGTGGCCTTTTCGTAATTTGAAATAGCAGCACGTGCTGCTAAATCTTCTTTAGGCTCAGAAGGCCATGACACTTCATCATTTTCTCTAGTATAAACAACCTTATAGCCTTTTTCCTTTAAGATAGAGCCAAGCTTTAAGGATATTTCTAAGGTAAGTTTTTTTTCTTGATTTCCTAAAGAACCTACGGCACCAACATCATATCCACCATGACCAGGATCAATTACTATAGTTTTTTCAGTTGTATTCAATTTAGAATTCAGCAAGAGATTAACTTCTCTATATGGGTACTTATTATCATAGATTTTAATTATTGTTATAGAAACTATCAAAAAGATAAATAATCCTAAATATATTTTTTTATAAATTGATTTTTTAAATCTAATAGTAATACCTCCTTTTGTTTACATAATTTTCCTACAAGTCAATTATATATTATTTTATAAGATATTACTGTTAAATTTTAAAATTGTAATAATAAATTTATTTTTTGTATCAAGAAAGGGAAGAAAATTATATTTAACTAACTATAAATAGCGCTAGGGCTTAAATATCCAGTATTAATTATAGTTTCAGGAACATTGTATCTTGTTACTAAAGTTGGAGGTAAAATAATTGCGGGAACATCCTTAAAACCATTATTAATAATTGCATTAGTGTCTAAAGATTCACCATTTACTAGTTTTATAGAAGCGTTAATTGCTGCCTTAGCAAGTTCCCTACTATCTTTAAGTACAGTCATTGATTGCGTGCCATCAAGTATTCTTCTGATAGCAGCTGGAGATGCGTCTTGACCTGTTATTGCAACTTTTCCAGCTAGTCCTACTTCTTCTAAAGCTTTGATAGCACCCCCTGATATAGCATCAGTAGGGGATAATATTGCATTAACATTATTATTTTTACTTAAAATAGTTTTCACTACATTATAGCTTTCTACAGGGTTCCAATTTGGTATTGATACATTTGAAACTATTTTTATAGATCCAGTAGAGACTAGAGGCATTATATATATAAGAGAACCATCTTTATATAATTTAGAAGTATCGTCATTAGGGTCACCAGATAAAATAATATAGTTGCCTCTTGGAACATTTTGAACAAGATATTTTCCTTGAAGTTCACCAACCTTTGTACCATTAAAAGACACATATAGGTCTGAGTTACTATTGTATAGAAGTCCATCATAAGATATTACCTTTATTCCAGCTTTTTTAGCTTTTTCTACTAAAGAAGTGAAAGCTAAAGAGTCTAAAGGAGCAATAATCAATACATCCACATTTTGTGATATTAAATCTTCAACTTGTTTTGCTTGAAGCAAAGGATCATAGTCAGCATCTTCTAATTTTAAGGTTACACCTTTTTGATCTGCATAATCTTTAAAAGCTTCTTTATCTCTAACCCATCGTGGAATTCTCTGATTAGGTAAGGACACCCCTAATACAATATTTTCTCTAACTATAGAATTATGTGTATGTAACTCTTCTTTAAAGAGAATATTTTCAGAGTAGCTGACAGGCACAAGAAAAACCTTTGGGATTGATAGGTACATATTCATCACCTTTTTTAAGTTTATATAATAATTAAAATATTCTATTAGAAGTTATTTATTTCCAATATATTTTGAGTTTGCGAATTTTAATAAAAAATTCTTAAAATAATAATTAACATGAATGTCGATTAAAATTTAGAGGAAATTACACAAATTTGTAGAATAATGTATTTTATAAGATGGAATTAATCAAACTAAAAATTATATTAATAGAGGTGCACATGTTTCGGAAATTTAATAAAAAAAATGATTTTGATGATATAGAAAATTTAAAAGAAAAATATAAAGAAGAATTTGAAAAATTTAAGAACGAAACTAATATTAAAAGAACTACAAAACTAGGTATAGTATTGTTTATAGTTAATTTAATGATGTTAGGTGTAGATTTAACAAGCTATAGAAGTATGAGGACAGAGAATATAGGATATTTATATCTTTACTATATTCATATTCTAACAATAGGCCTACTTTTATTTTGGTACATTTTATATTATATTTCTAAAAAATATAAAAAAAATATTAATAGAAAGCTTATTTATGAAATGTTATTAACTATATCTATGGGATCATGTATTCTCATATCATTAAATGATTTAAAAATATCTGGGCAAATATCTGTGTATTTTATTGGGGTATTAATAATATCAGGTGTTGTATATATGGATCCTTTAGAATCATTTATATTGTATGGTTTATCTATAGTTATTCTAATGATAGGCATGTACTTTATAGTTTTTAGTAAGAGTTTATTATATTACAATATTTATAACTCCATTGTTGTGGTGATATTTGGATTTATAGTTTCTAATATTATATTTAGAGGATTTTTAAGAGATTTTTTGAATAATAAAAGTTTATTAAAAAGTAAAATGGAAGTAGAGGCTGTTAATCAAAAGTTAAAAGAATATGAGAGGTTAAGGACAAATTTCTTTGCCAATATATCTCATGAGCTTAGGACACCTTTAAATGTGATTTATAGCGCCCAACAAATGATAGAGATTATGGTTAATCAAGAAAATCTAAATAAGAGAAAAATGGAAAGCTATTTAAAAATAACTAAACAAAATTCATACAGGTTAATTAGACTTATAGGAAATCTTATTGATATTACTAAAATAGATGCTTTAAGTTTTGAGGCGACTTTTGTTAACTTAAATATAATAAAAGTAGTTGAAGATATAGCTATGTCTGTAGTTGATTTTGTTGAAAGTAAGGGGCTTACACTTACATTTGACACCGAAGTTGAAGAGAAGATAATATGCTGTGATCCTTATTTAATTGAAAGAATAATGTTAAACCTTTTATCAAATTCAGTTAAATTCACACAAAAAGGTGGGAGTATTTTAGTAAATATACATTTAGAGGACAATTATGTATGTATTTCTGTAAAGGATAACGGAATAGGTATACCAGATGATATGCAAGAATTGATATTTGATAGATTTATTCAAGTAGATGACGTTATAACTAAGAATACAGAGGGGAGCGGAATAGGATTATCTTTAGTGAAATCTTTAGTAGAAATGCATTGCGGGAAAATATATCTTAATAGTCAGGAAAATAAGGGGAGTGAGTTCGTAATTTGTATACCTGATATTTTAAATAAAGATAGTGGAGAGAAAAGGAATATAACTAATTTAGATGATAACAGGATTGAAAGGATAAATATTGAGTTCTCAGATATTTATGACTAAGTATATAATGGGCAACTGATTTTAAATCAGTTGTCTTTTTTATAAAAAAGAGTCAATATATGTTTGTATTTGTCGTGCGAAAAACTCAAATAAAAGAAGGTAAATAGATAGAATTGTAGAATATTTAATTTTATAGAAAAAAATACATTTTATTACATAAGGATATATATTTATTGATAAAGAGGTGTAAGAGTGGAGTTTTTAAAATGTATGTGGGAAAAAGACGCAATTCAGGATATTAAAAAATACAAAACAGAATTCGAAGAACTTAGGACATCAATTAATATTAAAAGGTGTGAGAAAATCGGGGTAATACTATTATTACTTAATATTATTTTAATTATAACAGATCGAATGGTGTATGAGCCTATGAGAGCTTTTACACCTGAATATATAAATTTATATTATTCTCACCTTATAGTATTACATTTAATAATTTTATGGTATGTAATTTTATTCTTAAATAGAATATATAAAAAGTTTATAGATGAAAAAATATTATATAACTTTTTTGCAAACATAATAATATATTGGTGCCTTTTTATGGCTCTAAATGACTTATATATTAATGGACAGATATCTGCATATATAATTTGTGTATTGTCAGTAGCATCTTGTTTATATAGTTCACCAATAGAAGGAGTTATTTTATATTTTGTTTCAACTTCACTTTTTATTTCAGGTCTCTTTATAATAATAGAAAATAATCCAAACCTATTATATGGAAATATAGTTAATTCTGTAATTGTAACTTTTTTTGCATTTATTGTTTCGAAAGTTAATTACATAAGATTTTCTAAGGATTTTATAAGTCAAAAAGATTTATTAAAAAGTAAACGTGACATAGAAGAAAAAAATGAAATTTTAATACATTATGAAAAGTTAAGAAGTGATTTTTTTGCTAATATATCTCATGAATTAAGAACACCTATTAATGTCATTTATAGTGCTGAACAAGTGATGGAGCTTAATTTAAGGAAAAGTCAAAACTATGACATGAGTAAATATTTGAAAATGGTTAAGCAAAACTCATTTAGACTTATACGAATTATAAGCAATTTAATAGATATAACCAAAATAGATGCTTTGAGTTTTGATGTAAAATTTAGAAACTTAAATATTGTTAAAGTAGTTGAGGATATCACCATATCTGTTGCAGAATTTATAGAACATAAGGGGCTTACAGTCATATTTGACACTTCTATTGAAGAAAAAGTAATAGCTTGTGATCCTGATTTAATAGAACGTATAATGTTAAATCTATTATCTAATTCTGTAAAATTTACGAAAAGAGGTGGAAGCATCTTAGTTTCTATCTATCTTGAAGAGGATAAGGTGTGTATTTCTGTAAAAGATAGTGGTATAGGAATACCCGATAATATGAAGGAAATAATATTTGATAGATTTATACAAGTAGATAAATCCACTACGAAAAGCTGCGAAGGAAGTGGGATTGGGTTGTCTCTAGTGAAATCCTTAGTAGAAATACATAAGGGAACTATATCATTAAATAGTGTTATTAGTAAAGGTAGTGAATTTATTATTTCTCTTCCTGATGAATTATGTTTTGAAGAAGATATACATGAAAATATTATTAATTTAGATGATAGTCGTATAGAAAAAATTAATATCGAGTTTTCTGACATATATAATTGAGCATATTATTAAACAGAAAATCAAAGGTATGAATATAGTTGAAAGAGAAGAGGTGAAGAAATCCCTTCTTTTTTATTGCGTCTAAAATTACAAATGAGGAAATAAGTTGCAATTAGAACAGGATTATATTACAATTTAAATAACAGTGTTATAAAAACAAACGTCGTTATTTAAATGGAGGATGCTTTATGGCAAGAGAAGATCAAAAAATGAGAAGTGAGATGGTTAGGAAGACTATTTTAGATACAGCATTAGCTATAGGAATAGAAGAAGGATTTGAAGAGGTTTCAATAAGAAAAATAATTAAGAAGATGAAGTATTCCACAGGAATTGTATATCATCATTTTAAAGATAAACAAGAAATTATAGATGCCATTGAAGAAACTGAAACTAAATGGTTAAGTGCTGAAATAGCAGGATTATTAGATGAAAATAAAAACATAGTTTGGAATATGGAGAGTATATTTAGAAGAATAATGAGATTAGCTATTGAAGAACCAGAGAAATATAATCTTATAGTTCTTCATAAATATAGTAGAAGACAACCTGATAAACCAAGGTGGTTATCTAAGATAAGTCAAAATATTAAGAATGACATTCACCTAGGATTGATTAGGGAAATGGATACGGATAAAGCAGCTTTTGCTATTTGGAGTTCATTTTTAGGATTTAATTTAATGATTTCTAGGAATAGAGATTTAACAAGTGAAGAGGCCGAAGAGTTATTTAAAGTTCAATTTGATATTATTTTAAGGGGGATTCTCTATGATAAATAAAATAGGTATTCTGTATGCAAGTAAAACAGGTCATTGTAAAAAAATAGCTAAGGCTATAGGAAAAACTTTAAACATAGAACCTAAGAATATTAAAGATAACTCCAGTCTGGAAGATATGGATTTACTATTTATTGTATCAGGCATTTATGGGGGAGAAAGTCTTCCAGAGGTTTTGAAATTTGCAGAAAGTCTGGATAATAAGAAAGTAAAAAAGGTTGCATTAATAACATCTTCAACCTCTAAGAAGAAAGGCCAAGGCAATCTACTAAAGATTTTAGAGGAAAAGAATATTCAAGTTGTAGATGAACTACTTTCTCAAGGAAGTTTTTTAATCATGAAGTTTGGACATCCAAATAGACAAGATATCAAAGAAGCTGAGGACTTCTCTATAAGAATTAGAAAAAAATTGGAGGGATAAGATGAAGAAATTACGTATTGCGGTTATTGTTTTAATTATATTAGTAGTCGGAAGTTTTTTACTGATGACAAACAATTCAAAAAAAGAACTAAAAGCAATGGAGTATGAAAAAATTGACATGAATTTAGTATCGGATGGTATATATAACGGGGAAGTTGATGCAGGCTTAGTTAAGGTGAAGGTAGCCACAACAGTAAAAAATAATGCTATTAAAAAAATAGATATAATCGAACATCAAAATGGGATGGGTGGTAAGGCTGAAGTTATAACTGACAAAATTATTGAAGAAAATAATTATAATGTAGAGTCTATTAGCGGTGCAACTCTTTCAAGTGAAGCTATAAAAAGTGCTGTAAGTAAGTCTCTTAAAGAAGGATATTCAAAATAACTAAGTAAAGGAGGGATATTATGGTTACTATAATAGCGGATGAAGGGCAAAACAACATAGGTGAAAAGCTTTATGAAGAATTTTTGAATAGGGG
This sequence comes from Clostridium sp. YIM B02506, assembly GCF_022324845.1. Classification (NCBI taxonomy): domain Bacteria; kingdom Bacillati; phylum Bacillota; class Clostridia; order Eubacteriales; family Clostridiaceae; genus Clostridium; species Clostridium sp. YIM B02506. The sequence continues at coordinate 99,533 of NZ_JAKGTG010000010.1, read as the reverse complement.
AACTAAAGTTGATTATGTTTCGCTAGAAGGAGTAGAGATAAAACCTTGTGTTAGCTGTGGAGGATGCACTTATAAAACCTATAGAAAATGTGTAGTGAGAGATGATGGAGACTGGATTTATCCTAAGTGTATAAAGGCGGACGTTCTGATTTTTGTTACACCTATTACATTTGGCAGTTACTCCTTTAAAATAAAGAGAGTATTTGATAAATTCGGATTAATAATGGATGAACATTATTATGTGAAAAACGGAGAAATAGTAAAAGGTGGTAAACCGGGAGGGAAATTTAAGTTTTTTGCTATAGGGATAAATGAAAATTGTATTGAAGAAGAAATAAAAGCCTTTAAAAATTTAGTTAATGAAAACTTAATTATAACAAGAGGAGTAGGAAATTCATATATAGTTGACTCTGAGCTTACCTCTGAAATGAGGAGTAAAATCATTGAGGAGGTTTTAAGTGCATGAAAAAAATACTTTTAATAAATGGTAGCCCAAGAAAAACTGGTACAAGTTTTCTCTTAGGAAAAATGTGCTCAGAATATTTATTGAATAAAAGTTATGAATGTCAGCTTCTTCACCTATACTCAAGCTTAAATAATATTGATAAACTATATGAAGCTATTAATAAAGCAGATACTATAATAATAAGCGGACCATGTTATGTAAATACTTATCCAGCAGATATGATTGATTTTTTAGAAAAGGTATCTAGAAATAAAGAAATTTTACATGGACAAAGTGTTTATGGAATTATTCAGGGTGGAATGCCCTACTCTCATACTCATGAAAGTGGGTTAAAAATGTTAGAGATATTCGGAAAAAAATGTGGGTTAAGTTTTAAAGGTGGGTTTGTAATGGGTATGGGTGCATTGGTTAATGGTGAGCCATTAAATAAATTACCAAATTCAAAAAAGGTTATAAAACAGTTAAATATATTTTTTGAACATATTTCAAGAGATGAAATATCACTTTCAGAGGTTTATAAAGAAGCTCAGTTTAAAATGCCTAGTTTAGTATATAAAATTATGAGCGTAACAATGAATAGAAAGATTGATAGTAATTTAAAAAATCATGGTATTGATGTGAATCAAGAAAATCCATATTTAACTTAAAATAAAAGCCCCATTTCTGGGGCTTTATTAAAGAGTAAAAATAATGATTAAAACTTAGAGATCTTATTATAAATGTATTATAGATATAAAATCATCTAACAATATATACTATGATAGATATCTCATAATAGATACATTTTATTTTAAATTTTATTCTGTTCTTAAAGCTTCAACAGGATCTTTTTTAGCAGCCATTCTTGCAGGAAGAAGTCCACCAAGTAGTGTAAGTATTACGCTTATGGTTAATAAGGTTAAAGCGTGTAGTGGATTTAGTTGTGCAACATTTTGTAATTCTGTCATGTTCTCAATTACTGAGTTAACTGGGATAGTAAGAAGATACGCAATTGTTATTCCTAAAATACCAGATGTAGCACCTATTATAAATGTTTCAGCATTAAATACACGTGTAATATCTTTTTTTCTTGCACCAAGGGCACGAAGTACTCCTATTTCTTTTGTTCTTTCAAGAACTGATATATAAGTTATAATTCCTATCATGATTAATGAAACCACAAGAGAAATTCCAGCAAATGCAATAAGAACTAAGGTTATAGCATTCATAATACCGCCAGTCATTTCTGTCATAGAGCTTGCGAGGTCAGTATATACAATTGTATCTTTTGTAGATTTTCCTTGATTATATTCATCAAGATACTCTAGTACAGCATCTTTTGATTCAAAATCAGTTGGATATAAATAGACCATATAAGGCACGGACTCTCCACCTAAGTATGATAAAAAGGTAGTTTTTCCTTTTTCATCGAACTTTTCCATAGTCATAACATTGTAGTCAACATCACGTTGAGCTTTAACTATTTCTGAATCTATAGATGAATCTATAACCTTTTGAACTAATTTATCACTATAAGCGATTCCATTACCTACAATTCCAAAAGAAACATCTTCTTTTAATCTCACAATTCCAGATATCTTTAAAGTAATGCTGTTTTTAGAGTTATACATTTCATCATAATTTGTACCAGGAAGGAAGTTACCCATCTGAGTTTTTGTGTAAAAATCATCGTTTGTGATTAATTTAAATTCTGTACCTACTATTTCATCAAAATCTATACTATCAATATCATCTGTATCAAAACCAAGATTTTTTAATACTGCTTTATCAATACGATTTTGATTATCTATAACAAGCACTAATCCTGTTTCATCTTGTGGATATTCACCAGATAGAAGGTCATAGTTTTTTTCTAAATAAGAAATCGAAGAGTTATCTAAAGGCTCAGGATACGAGGATAAACCAACTCCACCTCCCATGCCAGCGCCAATTCCCTGATTATCAGAATTATTAATACCTATAGCTAATGATACAGGTGAAGTTATTCCAGATTTTTCTCTAAGTATGTTCATACCAGTCATACGAGTATAACCTATACTGTTTAAAATCTTTGGATCTATAGCTTTAACGTAGTCTACATAATCCTCTGTTATAATGTTTGTATGAGTTAAAGCACCCTCTTTAGGATCATAAAGCTTAACTTCTTTAGAATCTTCTATTGAGATAGAGGAATCTTTTTTATTTATTTCTCCACGCATTTTTTCTAAACTTTCTTCATCTGTGTTCATAGCGGTTTGCGAAACTATAATAGGAAATTCTGAAAGAGCATCCTCTTGGAATTTATCTATTTGAATTTGAAAACCTGACGAAAGGCTAAGAATCATAGCTATTCCAATAATACCAATACTTGATGCAAAAGCAGTAAGTGCAGTTCTCCATTTTTTAGTTGAAATATTTTTTGCAGATAATTTTAATGCAGTTGCAAAGCTCATGCTTGTTTTCTTTAAAGAATATCCTTTTTCTTCTTTAACATTTTCATAAGGATTAGAATCATCTACTATCTGACCATCCTTAAACTTTACAATACGATCAGCATATTGTTCTGCAAGTTCTGGATTATGGGTAACCATAATAACTAACTTATCATCAGCTATTTCTTTAATTAAATCCATAATCTGTTCACTAGTTGATGTATCTAATGCACCTGTAGGTTCATCAGCTAAGATTATATCTGGGTCATTTGCAAGGGCACGAGCTATTGCAACTCTTTGCATTTGTCCGCCAGAAAGTTGATTTGGTTTTTTGTGGACATGATCCTTTAGTCCAACCTTTTCTAAAGCCTCTAAAGCTTTTTTATGTTTCTCAGCTGATGAAACACCACTTAAAGTCATTCCCATCTCAACATTATCTATAATACTTAAATGAGTAATAAGATTATAACTTTGAAATATAAACCCAACGCTATTATTACGGTAAGCATCCCAGTCAGAATCTTTAAACTCCTTAGTTGATTTGCCGTTAATAATTAAATCTCCACTATCATACTTATCAAGGCCCCCTATTATGTTTAGGCAGGTAGTTTTTCCAGAACCACTTTGGCCTAAGATTGCCACAAATTCGTTTTTTCTAAAATTTACGCTTACATTATTTAATGCAACTTGAGTAAAATCTCCAGTAGTATAGCTTTTTTTAATATTTTTTAATTGAAGCATTACATCGTCTCCTTACTATTTTTATCCGATAGCTAGCATCCATAATACTCCCACTTCTTCAAGTGGGCGATAACGGATGCACGCTCCTGGATTAGTTCAACTAAATTCAGCTGGAGTATAAAAACTCCACCTGAAAAGTTTCACTTTATTGCTGTAGGTGAAGTATAGGATAGAAATATTAACTCAATGTAAACTAAAAAATATGATTAAATTCTATAAAAAAGTAGTTTACATTTAGTTAATAAAAAATAGGTAAAATATAATAGTATCTAATTTAAAAAATATATACATGTTATAATGAAACAAAAGTAAGTAAGGTGGTTTTAAATATGTTTAACATAATGGTTGTTGAAGATAATGATAATACAAGAAAACTAATGGAAGCTGTGCTTTTAGAAAATGGATATAAACCTATTTTGGCAAGGGATGGTTTAGAAGCTTTAGATATTTTAGATAAACAACATATAGATTTAATAGTATTAGATATTATGATGCCGAATATGAACGGATATGAACTTACAAAGGAGCTTAGAGAAGCTAGGTTTAATTTACCCATTTTAATGGTGACTGCAAAGGAAAGTCCTTCAGATAAAAAACAAGGTTTTATATTTGGAACAGATGATTATATGGTAAAACCAGTGGATGAAGAAGAGATGATTTTACGTATAGCTGCTTTACTTAGGCGTTCAAAAATAGCTAGTGAGCATAAACTTGTTTTTGGAGAAACTCAGCTTAATTATGATGAACTTACAGTTAAACAAAAAGGTAAAATAGAGTTATTACCTCAAAAGGAATTTATGTTATTATTCAAATTACTATCTTATCCAAATAAAATTTTTACAAGGAGACAGCTTATGGATGAGATTTGGGGTATGGATAGCGATACAGATGGGAGAACAGTTGATGTTCATATTAATAGGTTGAGAGAAAAGTTTAAAGACAATGAAGATTTTCAGATCATTACCGTGCGTGGTCTTGGATATAAGGCGGTGAAAGGTGTATGAAAAAATTGAAAACAATAAATGCAGCCCTGGCTATTATTGTATTTATAATAATGGTAAGTTCAGCTATTTTATCTAGTGTTTTTATTATGATATTAGATAAATATAAATTATTTATAGGTAGAGGTAGTGCCCCAATAGCTTTATTAATAATTGGTCTTGTAGTAAGTACAATCATTGGAACAATACTTACATTTCCAGTGGCAAAATATTTTTTAAAACCACTAAACGAGGTAATATCAGCAACTAGAGAGGTTACAAAAGGAAATTTTAATGTAAAGGTGAAGGAGCTAAAGAGAAAACACGAACTTGGAGAGCTTATTGATAGTTTTAATAGTATGACAAGTGAGCTTAATAGTATAGAAATGTTTCGTAAGGACTTTATTAATAACTTTTCACATGAATTTAGAACCCCTATAGTATCCATAAGAGGATTTGCAAGACAACTGCATAAAGCTTCCTTAACAGAAAATCAGAGGCTTGAATACACAGATATAATTATTAGAGAATCAGAAAGGCTTGCCAATATGTCTTCAAATGTTTTATTATTAACAAAACTTGAAAATCAAGCTATCATTACAGAGAAAAACTGTTTTTCCTTGGATGAACAGATTAGAAATTGTATACTTCTTCTCCAGATGCAGTGGGAGAAAAAAGAGATAGAATTTAATATAGAGTTAGAACCTATAGAATTCTATAGTAATGAAGAAATGTTATCTCATGTATGGCTTAATTTATTAAGTAATGCCATAAAATTTAGTCATAAAAATGGAGAGATATTAGTTAAAAGTTATTATGAAGGAAATGATATTAAAGTTAAAATATCAGATAATGGCATAGGCATGAATGATGATACTAGAGAGCATATATTTGAAAAATTTTATCAAGGGGATTTAGCCCATGTATCTGAGGGAAATGGACTTGGATTATCCTTAGTTAAAAGAATAGTTGATCTATGCCAAGGGAAAATATCAGTAAAGAGTAAGCCAGAAAAAGGAACTGAGTTTATTGTTAGGCTTCCTAGTCAGATTTAAAATTGGAGGAGAAAGTAGATGAATTTTAATAAAAGAAATATCATGGATATTGCTAAGTATTTATTTTTAGCTTTATTTGTAGTCCTAGTAGTGAAATATTCAGAAAACATTTTTTCAAAGATAGGAAATATAAGTGGTGCAGCAGTACCTCTAATTTCAGGATTAGCAATGGCATATGTTCTAAACATATTGATGAAAAAGCTTGAAAAAATATATTTTCCTAAATCAAAGAATGAAATCATAAATAAATCTAGGAGAGCAGTCTGTATATTTTTAGCTATACTTCTGATTATATTTATAGTAGTAATAGTTGCTTTAATAGTAATCCCTGAATTAGTAAATGCAATTTCTGTTATAATAGCAGCTATACCAAAATTTGTAGAGGACATGATTAAGTTTATAGATACTAATAGTGACAAATATGAAGTTGTTGAAAATACATTAACAACCATGCAAATAGATATAAATGAGATATCAAGGAGTGTTATGACTTTCGCATCAAGTTTACTTACAGGAGTTCTTAACTCAATTATTTTATTTGCATCAACAATGGCAAATAGTCTAATAAATTTCATAATTTCACTCGTATTTGCAATCTATACACTTGCAAACAAGGAAAAACTATCCTATCAGATAAAAAAAGTAATGAAAGCATTCTTGAAAAATAAAAGTATAGAGAGAATTAACCATGTATTTCATGTTATAAATGAGTCTTTTTCAAATTTTATTGTAGGACAATGTGTAGAAGCTGTTATTATAGGTGGATTATGTACGGCAGGAATGTTTGTCTTTAGCTTTCCTTATGCTGTTACAGTTGGAGTTTTTATAAGCGTTACAGCTTTAATACCAATAGTAGGAGCATATTTAGGTGCAGCATTAGGTGCATTTATAATTCTTACAGTAAGTCCACTTAAAGCCGTATTATTTTTGCTTTATATAACTATACTTCAGCAATTAGAGAATACTTTAATTTATCCTAAAGTTGTAGGATCAAGTATAGGACTACCGGGTATTTGGGTTTTTGCTGCAATAACTTTAGGGGCAGGACTTGGGGGAATAGTTGGAATGCTTTTAAGTGTACCAGTAGCTGCAACTATTTATAAATTATTTGTAGATAAAGTAAATAAGCGGTTAATAGAGCAGGAAATGAAGAAAGAATAATTAAGATGAGCTGTAGTTATATGGCTCATTTTTTTGTTAAAATTGCTGCAACCCGCATAAAGAATAAATATTCTTTAGAAGTTTTCTTCTTTTGTTTTTAAGAAGCTTTAAATTTTTATGATCGGAACATTCTGGTATAGTCATTAAGAGTTGTAGATAAAAGCAAGAAATTGTAGTAAAATTCTATATAGAATAACTATTGGAGGAAAAGACATGATAACAGGTGAATTGCGTAGTAAGATAGATAGGATTTGGGAAACATTTTGGACAGGTGGTATCACTAATCCATTAGAAGTAATAGAACAGTTTACATATCTTCTATTTATAAAAGGTTTAGATGATAATGAGACAATAAAAGAAAATGAAGCAGTATTTTTAGGGATAGATTTTGAAGGAACTTTTTCTAAAGATAAGCAACATTTAAGATGGGGAAAATTTAAAAATGAAGAAGCAGGAGAAATGTATAGAATAGTTTCAGAAGAGGTTTTTCCATTTATAAAAAATCTTCATGGAGATGAGGCATCGGCATATTCAAAATATATGGGAGATGCAATATTTAAAATACCAACTCCATTAATGCTATCAAGGATAGTAACTGGAATAGACAACATAGACATGTCAGAAGGAGATACTAAAGGAGATCTTTATGAATACTTATTATCAAAGGTAGCTACGGCAGGTACAAATGGACAATTCAGAACTCCAAGACATATCATTGATATGATTGTCAAATTAATGAAGCCAACTCCAACAGATATAGTAGTAGATCCTGCCTTTGGTAGCGGTGGATTTTTAGTTGAGTCACAACAATATTTAAGAGAATATCATAGTGATTTATTTTTAGTAAGTGAACTAAGAGAACATTTTAATAATGGAATGTTTAATGGTTTTGATATGGATAGGACTATGCTAAGGATAGGGGCCATGAACATGATGCTTCATGGTGTAAATAATCCTAACATAGAATATAAAGATTCACTTTCAGAAGTTAATACGGATAAAGAGAAATATACATTAGTTCTTGCAATTATATTTAGTTTATTCGAATACTGTATTCATAGTATTAGTATAGAAGCCTATTGACTACTCAATGTATTCTAAAGTAATTGTCAAGATCCTAGTGATAACCTCTTGATAATTACTTTAGAATATATTATCTTCTGAGTAAGGGTCTATAAGAACCTAAAGATAATGTATTTGCAATATGATTTGTAGAATAGAGCTATTTTTAATGCTGGATAGTGATAAACTATATATAATAACTAATCCTCCATTTAAAGGAAGTTTAGACTATGAGGCAGTATCAGCGGATCTTTTAAAGATTACAAAAACTAAGAAAACAGAACTTTTATTTTTAGCTTTATTTTTAAGAATATTAAAAACAGGTGGAAGATGTGCTTCTATAGTTCCAGATGGTGTGTTATTTGGATCAACAGGTGGACATAAAAGCATAAGACAAGAAATTGTTGATAATCATAAATTAGAAGCTATTATAAGTATGCCAAGTGGAGTATTTAAGCCTTATGCTGGAGTTTCTACAGCAATTATGATATTCACTAAAACTGGTACTGGTGGAACTGATAAGGTATGGTTTTATGATATGAAGGCAGATGGATATTCCTTAGATGATAAAAGAGCAAAAGTAGAAGCTAATGATATTCCAGATATAATAGGAAGATTTAATAATTTAGAAACTGAAAAGGATAGAAAAAGAATTGAAAAAAGCTTTTTTGTACCTGTAGAAGAGATAAGGGAAAATGGGTATGATCTTTCTATTAATAAATATAAGGAAATAGAGTATGAGGAAGTAGTTTACGATACTCCAAGTGTTATTTTAGGGAGGATTAAGGATTTGGAAGAAGAGATAACCCAAGGATTAGAAGAATTGGAAAGAATGATAGAGGGATAAAAGATGAGATATACATTAGCACAGATATTTGAAAAACCTATAAGTGGCGAATGGGGAGTTGACTTAAATGAGGATACAGAAGGTGTTAAGGTAATTAGAACTACTAATTTTACAAACTTAGGAAGACTAAATCTTAGTGATGTTGTACTTAGAAAAATAGATACTGAGAAGCATAAGAATAAAATGTTGAAATATGGAGATGTAATAATTGAAAAATCAGGTGGTAGCCCTACACAACCAGTTGGGAGAGTTGTAATATTCGAAGAGAATACAAGCGATAAATATTATTGCAATAACTTTACTTCCGTATTAAGACCCACAAAGTTAATTAATCATAAGTATTCAATGTATTTACTTAAAGATCTATATAATAAGGGTCGTGTGTTAAAGTACCAAAATAAAACTACAGGGATAATAAATTTGAAGTTAAATGATTATTTGCAGAATACTGAAGTTATATTGCCTAATTTGGATACTCAGCAAAAGATATCCAATGTATTAGACAAAGCTCAAAAATTAATAGATAAAAGAAAAGCCCAAATACAAGCCTTAGATGAATTAGTCAAATCGAGATTTATCGAGATGTTTGGAAATCCTGCTACAAATTCTAAAGGATGGGTAGTTGAAGAACTTTCAAAGTGTTTAATTAATATTGAAAATGGAAAAAGTTTTGTATGTGAAAACTTTAGTAGGAAAGGCGAATATCCAGCTATATTAAAATTAAGTGCTGTAACATATGGAACATATAATCCTTCTGAAAATAAGGCACTAACAGGTGAAGATTTATTTGTTGGAAGCGTTGAAGTGAAAAACGGAGATTTATTATTTACAAGAAAAAACACTCCAGAATTAGTAGGAATGAGTGCTTATGTTTATGAAACTTCCCCTAAATTAATGATGCCAGACTTAATATTCAGACTTAATACAAATGAAAAGTGTAATAAGGGCTACCTTTGGAAGCTAATTAATCATGATTTGTTTAGAGAAAATATTAAAGCATTATCTAATGGATCTGCAAAGTCTATGTCTAATATATCAAAGGAAAGATTAATGAAATTAAATATTCCACTACCGCCAATAGAACTTCAAAATCAGTTTGCTGATTTCGTTAACCAAGTCGACAAATTGAAATTTGAAGCGCAAAAGAGTCTAACTGAAATGGAGAGTAACTTTAATGCGTTGATGCAAAGAGCATTTAAGTGATGCTTCAAATTTTATATCTGCTTGGCAGAACTTACCTAACTGGCAGTGGGAAACTATTTAATTAAAAGGTTCAAAGAAATCAGATTATTTTAGTAATAGAATAGAAAAAGTTATTGACGATAGGAATTTATTAGCATTAAATAAGGAATTACTAGTTTTATAAATGTCAAAAATAATACAATTAGAATTTTATAATGATAGGTGTAAATATAAGTGAGTAAGGAGCAATATAATAAAATAATTAGTAACGCAAAAGAAACATTGGACAAACGAATAATTGATAAAATATCAAATTTTGAATACAAAGAATTAGATGGATATTACATTATACAAGTTTATGTGAAAAATGAAATTAAAGCAAAAGAAATAGGAGAGATATTAACTAATATTGAGAGTTATGCAAAAGAAAGTGGTTTTAATGTTTTAGTTGATTTCTTAAGAGGGTAAAGATGCAAAAATATAAATTATGTCAAGAATAATACAGTCTGAATTCTATAATGAGAGGATGATTGTATTGGAAAAAATCATAATTGAAATTAAGCAGCAAATGATAAAATCTCTTAACAATATGCAAATGGAAGAGCTACATAAAGCATTAACAAAAGTCTTTGAAGGCTTAACATTTATAAGTGAAGATAATAACAAGAGTTTAAACAAGGAAGAAGTTGATTATTGTAATATTTTTATTTGTGCTAAGCGAGTAGAAGGATGTTCTGAAAAAACACTAAAGTATTATAAATCAACTATAGAGAATATGCTTAAGAAGCTACAGAAACCTGTTAAACATATTGAAACTGAAGATTTAAGGGGGTATTTAGCTCAATACCACAAAAGGAGTAATTGTAGTAAGGTTTCTATTGATAATATTAGAAGAATTTTATCCACTTTTTTTTCTTGGCTTGAGGATGAAAATTATGTCTTAAAAAGTCCAGTGAGGAGAATCCATAAAATCAGAACTGGAAAAATAGTAAAAGAAATATATACTGATGAGAGCTTAGAAATAATGCGTGATAAGTGCAAAGAGATACGTGATCTTGCAATTATAGATTTACTAAGCGCAACTGGAATGCGTGTAGGAGAATTAGTGAAGTTAAATATAGAAGATATAGATTTTAATGAGAGAGAATGTATTGTTCAAGGAAAAGGAGATAAACAGAGAAGAGTTTATTTTGATGCAAGAACTAAAATACATTTACAAAACTATCTAGATAGCAGGAATGATGATAATAAAGCTCTATTTGTATCATTGATTGAGCCATATAATAGGCTGAAGATTAGTGGAGTCGAAATTAGGATGAGATCCTTAGGAAGAAGGCTTAATATAAACAAGGTTCATCCTCATAAATTTAGAAGAACTCTTGCTACTAGAGCAATTGATAAGGGTATGCCAATCGAGCAGGTTCAACACCTGTTGGGGCATCAAAAGATAGATACAACCCTTCAATATGCAATGGTAAGCCAAAATAATGTTAAGATTTCACATAGAAAATATATTGGATAAAATATAATCTCTCTAGATATTTTACTTACACTGTAAAGGCGTCATTTTAAGCCTCATTAGATTCATTAAATTATTATCATGTTTTATAAAAAGTTAAACACCATATTGCTGTAGAAGCCGTTTCTCAGGCTTCATTAAATTCATTCTTTTCAAGATTATGTCTAATAAAAAGTTAAACACCATACTGCTGTAGAGGCTTCTTCCCAAGCCTCATTAGATTCGTTAAATTATTATTATGTTTTATAAAAAGTTAAATGTTTAAAAAGTTAAAAAGAAAAACATTTAAACATTTAAAAAGAAAAATGTTTAAAAAGTTAAACACCTTGCTGCTGTAGAGGCTTCTTCCCAAGCCTCATTAGATTCATTAGATTATTATGGTGCTAGTATAAAATTGTGGACACAAAATAATTAAAAATATTAAACTGTAATTATTAAGTTAGGAGTGTGGTTAAAAAGGAAAATTTAATAGAAAAAAATATCGTATATAACAAAAAAACAAGAGGAAGAAAATAATAAATCTATAAAAAATAGCTGTGCATTAAGCCCTAGAGTCAAATCGAGATTTATCGAGATGTTTGGGGATTTAAATACTAATCCTTATAATTTTAAAATTGTTAATTTAGAGGAACTAACAAATAAAATTACTGACGGGGTTCATGCTAAACCAGATTATACTTTAGAAGGAGTACCTTTTATTTCAGTAAAAGATATTAATAAAGGTAAGTTAAATTTTGAAGAATGTAAATATATTTCGCAAGAAGCTCATTATAGTTATATAAAAAGATGTAAACCTGAAAAAGGAGATATTTTATATACTAAAGTAGGTGCAACATATGGAATACCAGCAGTTGTAGATACAGATGAAGTATTTAGTTTATATGTAAGTGTAGCGTTACTAAAGTTAAAGAAAGAACTTGTAAATCCTATCTATATAAAAGAAACATTAAGAAGTATTGATGTTAAAAGACAAGCGGATAGACAAGTTAAAGGAATTGGAGTTCCAGATTTACATTTAATAGAGATTAAAAAGTTTAAGCTTTTTAATCCACCAATCGAACTCCAAAACCAATTCGCTGACTTTGTACAACAAGTCGACAAATTGAAATTTGAAATACAGAATAGCATAAATATTATTATAAAAGTGATTTTCATGTAAAGTTTGAAAAGTCTTGGATTAATCCGAGACTTTTTTTCTTTTATAATACTACTTCTATATGGTAATATAAATATAATATGGATTATATAAACATCGAATTACTTTAGGGTAGCAAGGGGATGAAAGGGTTTGTGTACTAACTTTGAGTTTTTAAAAGATAAAAAGGAATTTAGTAGTTTTTCAAATGCTTGTATTGAGGCTGAAAAAAGTATAGTGGTAGGTCCAGCGACAACTGCTATTTTAACCAGAAGAGCTTTAGAACTAGCTGTAAAGTGGGTTTATTCTTATGATGAAGATTTAAAATTACCTTATCAAGATAACATAAGTAGCTTAATTCACAATGATACGTTTCTTGAACTTATTGATAGTGAAATGTTACCAATGATTAAATTTACTATTAAACTTGGTAATGTAGCTGTTCATACTAATTCAAATATAACAAGGGAAGAAGCTATTCTTTCATTACATAACCTTTATCAATTTATAAATTGGATCGATTATTGTTATAGTGATGACTTTCAAGAAAAAGAATTTGATGAAGACCAGCTTCTTAAAGGAGAAGAAAAGAGAACAAGGCCAGAGGAACTTAGAAACCTTTATGAAAAGTTAAGTTCAAAGGATAGAAAACTTGAAGAAATTGTAAAAGAAAATGAAACCTTAAGAGGAGAACTTACTCAAAAAAGAAAAGATAATACTGAAAGTCATGATTTTAAAATAGATGAAATAAGTGAGTTTAAGACAAGAAAAATATATATAGATGTAGAACTTAAACTTGCTGGTTGGGATTTTAAGAAAGATGTAAGTGAAGAACTTGAACTTTTTGGAATGCCAAACAGTTCAGAAAAAGGTTATGCTGACTATGTACTTTATGGAGATAATGGTAAGCCTCTAGCAGTCATAGAAGCTAAAAGGACAAGTAAGGATCCTAAAATCGGACAACAACAAGCTAAATTATATGCTGATTGTTTAGAGAGACAGTATAGTCAAAGACCAGTAATATTCTTTTCTAACGGCTTTGAAAGTTATATATGGGATGATTACAGTGGATATTCTGAGAGACGAGTTTATGGTTTTTTCAAGAAAGATGAACTTCAATTAATGGTTGATAGAAGATTTACTAAGAAAAGTTTAGGGAATGTAACTATAAAAGATAGTATATCAAATAGATATTATCAAAAGGAAGCAATTACAGCGATATGCGAATCATTAGAAAGAAGACAAAGAAAGTTACTATTAGTCATGGGAACAGGTACAGGGAAGACAAGAACAGCTATATCTATTGTTGATGTTTTGACCAGGAATAATTGGATTAAAAACGTATTGTTTTTGGCAGATAGAACTGCATTAGTAAAGCAAGCTAAAAGGAATTTTTCTAAGTTATTACCGGATTTAGCATTATGTAACTTACTTGATAATAGAGATAATCCAGAAGAAGCAAGAATGATATTTTCCACTTATCCAACCATGATGAATGCTATTGATGATACAAAATCTAAAGATGGTAAAAGATTATTTACCTGTGGTCACTTTGATTTAATAGTGGTTGATGAATCTCACAGAAGTATATATAGAAAATATAAGGCTATATTTGACTATTTTGATGCTATCTTATTAGGGCTTACGGCTACTCCAAAAGATGAAATAGACAAGAATACTTATGCTATTTTTGACATGGAGAATGGAGTACCGACATATGCCTATGAACTTGAGAAGGCAGTAGAAGATGGTTATCTTGTTGATTATAAAACTATTGAAGTTAAATCCAAAATAATGGAAGATGGAATTAAGTATGATGAATTATCAGAAGATGATAAAAAAGAATATGAAGAAAAATTTGATGATGATGAGAATATTGGAGAAGAAATTAGCAATACAGCTGTAAATGATTGGCTATTTAATAACGACACAATTGATTTAGTTATAAACAAGCTTATGGAGAAAGGGTTAAGGATAGAAGGAGATGAAAAGTTAGGGAAGACTATTATTTTTGCTAAAAGTCATAAGCATGCACTAGCCATAAAAGAAAGATTTGATATATTATACCCAGAACATGGAACTAATTTCTCAAAAGTTATTGATAATAAAATCAACTATGTTGATAGTTTAATTGATGATTTCTCAGATAAAGACAAAATTCCACAAGTTGCAATAAGTGTAGATATGCTTGATACAGGGATAGATATTCCAGAAATATTGAATCTTGTTTTCTTCAAAAAAGTAAGATCTAAAACTAAATTCTGGCAGATGATAGGAAGAGGAACACGTCTTTGCCAAGACTTGTTAGGAATAGAACAAGACAAAAATATGTTCTTAATATTTGATTTTTGTAATAACTTTGATTTCTTTAGAGCAAACCCAAAAGGATTTGAAGGAAACTTAGGACAAACTTTAAGTGAAAGAATATTTAATTTGAAAGTGGATTTAATAAAAGAACTTCAGGATATTAGATATGATGAAGAAGAATATATAAATTATAGAATTAAATTATTAGAAGAAGCTCTAATAGGAATTAATTCAGTTAATGAAGAAAATTTTAGGGTAAGAATGAATTTATACTATGTTCATAGATATAAGAATAAAAAAGAATGGGAAGCACTTGGAGCGATCACCACTAAGGATATAAAACAATACATTTCACCTCTTATAATGTCATTAAAGGATGATGAATTATCAAAGAGATTTGACTTAGTTATGTATACAATAGAACTTGCAAATCTTCAAGGAAATAACGCTACTAGACCTATAAATATTGTTATTGATACAGCGGAACAACTATCAAAGCTTGGCACAATACCAGAAGTAAGAGAGCAAAAACATATAATTGATAGTGTAAGAACAGAGGAATTTTGGGGAAATGTAAATTTATTTGAACTTGATGAGGTTAGACAAACTTTAAGAGGTTTATTAAAGTATTTGGAAAAAGAAAATCAAAAAGTATATCATACAAATTTCGAAGACTTTATTATTAAAGAAGAGTCAAATGGAGCTATTTATGATGTAAATAATCTCAAGAATTATAGAAAAAAAGTTGAATACTACTTAAAAGAGAATGAAAATGAAATAGCTATATATAAGCTTAAAAATAATAAACAGTTAACTAAAGATGATTTAGAAACACTTGAAGCTATTATGTGGATTGAGCTTGGGACACAAGCGGATTATGAAAAAGAATTTGGTCAGATGCCTGTAAATAAATTAGTTAGACAGTTAGTTGGGTTAGATAGAACTGCGGCAAATGATCTTTTCTCAAAATTTTTGAACAATCAATCTCTAAATTCTAAGCAGATACATTTCGTAAAATTAATAGTAGATTATGTAGTTAAAAATGGACTTATAGACCATAATAAAATACTACAGCAAGAACCATTTAGAAATGTTGGAAGCATAGTTGAGCTTTTTAAAAATAATATGGATGATGCAAGAGGTATAATGGGAGTTATAGCAGACATAAAGAAAAATGCAGAAATAATTGTATAGAGAAACTTCTAGAAACTATTTAAAAATAAATATAATTTTAAAAGAATCTACATTGTTTGTAGATTCTTTATTTTACGAATAAATACTATAGGAAAAGCATCGCTAATCTCTGTAATCTGCATAAAAACTATATATTCTTAAGAATATTTATTCTTATATTCTTAAAAAGTTTTATTTTTAAGAAGTTTTATTCTTTTATTCTTAAGAAGTTTTGTTCTTAAGAAGTGTATCCAGGGCAACATTTTTTATATAAAAAATCTAAAACATAAGGTAAAATATATTAAGAAAAGAGTTTTAAATTAGAAAAGTATAATAATTATGAAAGCAATTAGATTGGAGTGGAATTATGGAAAAGTGTTATATGTTATTTAATGATGAAAAAATCTATATTAAATCCAATAAAAGCAGCAATGTTGCGGAGTATACAATTAATGATGTTGTAAGTTATCCTAATGTACCATTATATTTCAACATTTTTAATAACGAAGATGTTATAAAGGACATGAGAACGTTTATAAAGGATAACGAAGATATTAATAGTTTAATGCAAGGAATATTTGCTAAAAAAGTTTATCTGCTTGTACCTGATGACGTAACAAATGTAACTGATATTGAGAAAAGAGCTTTTGATGAATTTGCTAAAAAGTTACTTAAAGGGAAAGAAGTTGTTTTCGGATCAGAATTTGCTTTTGTAACAACTTTTGAGGAAAAAGATTATATATGTATTTCAAGAACCTGTAGAATGTTGATTTTAACTTCTATTAAAGATAAAAAAATCTGTAAACGAAAATTTATTCAAGATAAGGAGTACACAAATGATGAATTACGTACTCTTATAAATGAAGTAAGTGATGGTACTGAATACCTTCCTAAAGTGTACTTAAACGGAAATAATCTATCTCAGTACTCTGATATAGGAATTTATGTTGATAAATTAGATATAATAAAAAACTTCGAAGATACTTTAAATCAATTAAATTTATAGAAGACAAATCAATTTGAATATAAAATTATAGATGGAACAATATACAAATGGTTAAGATAAAATTTTATTTATCTTAACCATTTATAACCTTCTTTTTAGAATGGACAGCAATACTAAATTTTGTTTCTATAAGACCTAAAGAAAGTTTTGATTTCTTCAGCCAAAAGCTCAGGCTCTTCCATAGCAGTAAAGTGTCCACCACTTGCCATTGTTGTCAAATGAGTAATGTTTAGATTGCGTTTTGCCCATTCTTTAGGTGGTAGGAGTATATCAGATGGGAAAAGAGCTAAACCTGTTGGTACATCTATAGGTCTCATTGGAGGTAAAGAGTTCATATTCTCATAATACATATTTATAGAGGAACCTATGGTATTTGTAACCCAATAGATCATTATGTTAGTAAGTAATTCATCTTTACTAAATCTTGTTCTCAAATCACCATTACAATCACTCCACCCACGGAATTTTTCTACAATCCAAGCAGCTAAACCTACAGGTGAGTCAGAGAGCCCATAAGAAATAGTCTGTGGTTTTGTAGATTGAATGGATATATAACCACCTTCATCTGAAATCCACTTTAGGGCATTTTTTTTGTAATTTAATTCTTCTTCAGAAAGTTTACTAATATTGTCATTAGAAGAGATTAGCTCTCTAATAATCCCTATATCAGTTAAGTGAATTCCAACTAGAAGTTCTGGATAATTTAAAGCTAAATATCTAGTAACACCAGATCCTATATCTCCTCCAGCTGCAGCAAATTTTTTATATCTAAGTTTTTCAGTCATTAACTTTGCCCAAAGTTTAGAAACAATATAATTATTTATACCATCACGCTTTAGTGGACTGGAAAATCCGAATCCAGGTATTGATGGCACTACTACATCAAAAGAGTCTTTGGGATCTCCACCATAACTAGCGGGATCAGTAAGAAGAGGTATGATTTTCTGATACCTTATAAAGCTGTCTGGCCATCCATGGGTAAGAATAATTGGTAGTGGATTTGGTCCCTTACCTTTTTTATAAATAAAGTGAATATCTATTCCGTCAATAGTACATTTAAATTGAGGAAAATCGTTTAATTTTCTTTCTTGCGCCTTCCAATCAAATTCTTCTTTCCAATATTGGATAAGGGATTTTAAATAATCAATATCAGTGCCGCGATCCCAACTTGAGTATTTTAAGTGGTCTGGCCAGCGGACATGGTGTAGTTTGTATTTTAAATCATCAAGCGTTTCATCAGATACTTGAATATTAAATGATTCAATAGTCATAATGTTGCTCCTTTCGTATTAAGTATAATTTCATTGTTCAATAATAGTGTAGCATTTAGAGATTATGATACAATGTTATAAATGAAACTTTAAGCTATACTATTTGTTAATGGAGGATTTTTTATGCCACAAGATGATCGTTATAAAAATAGACCTGTGTTTATTGAATTTGTTGTAAATGAGAATTTTATAAATCTCCCCTACAAAGAGAGGTTCACTATAATTTTAATTACTAGTGGAAGCATTAAATTACAACTAAATGATCGTCCCATTAAAATTATAGCTCCCAGTGTTCTTTGTTTATCTATTGAGGATAGGGTGAAGGTTATTGAACAAGAGAATTTATCAGCGCAATCATTTTCTTTCCATCCTGATTTTTTTAATACAGCACGTTTTTTAGAAAGTAAAGGATACTTATCAACTAGTCTAAAAATAGAATCCGGACTTTCACTTTTTAATAGAGAAAATAACCAGGTTTGTGTATATAATTTAACTGAAAATGTCTATCCCAAATTGTATGAGTGGTTTTTTATTATGGGTATGGAGGTATACGCTCAAAGCGACTCACTTTGGGTGTGTAGAATAAAGAGATATTTGATACAGATATTAGAGTTGATTGAAGAGTTAAGTAATTATAAGGAACAAACACCAGTTAATTTAGTATTGGAATATATACATGTAAACTATTCAGGAAAAATAATGTTAGAAGATTTAACAAAATGTGCTCATTTAAATAGAGTGTCATTAAATAAAATGTTTCAAGAGCTCTGTGGCTTAACTGCAATGGGGTACTTACTAGAATACCGTTTGAAAGTCTCAGAAACACTTTTAACACATACAGATATGAGCTTAAATGAAATTGCACGTGCAACGGGCTTTGAATATGATACCTATTTTATAAAGCAATTTATTTCAAAAAAGTCCATGACACCCACTAATTTTAGAAATGCCTCTCGTGAATTTGCTAAGGTATTATAAACCTGAATTACAATAAATGAATCTGATAGAGTAATTAATTCAATTATTCTATCAGATTTTTTCATAATTAAGATAGAATTAAGCTCACCTAAAATCAATATTAAAGAAAACATTATAAGATTATAGTGAAATAAGCTTAAGAGGTGAGTAAAATGAGTAGATATATCGTTGAAACAAAAAATCTAGTTAAGGTGTTTAATAAAGTTAAAAGTGTTGATAGTGTTAATCTAAAGATAAAAGAGGGAGAGATATATGGATTTTTAGGTCCTAATGGAGCTGGAAAGTCAACAACTATAAAGATACTATTAGGGCTTATAAGAGCTAATAGTGGTGAGGTATATATTTTTGGAAAATCAATTAAAGAAAATAGAGAAGAGATTTTAAAAAACATAGGAGCTTTAGTTGAAAGCCCATCCTATTATGGACATTTAACTGCCTATGAGAATCTTGATATCTTAAAAAGAATGTTAAAGCTTAATAAGGAACAGATTGAAGAGAAACTAAAACTTGTGAATCTGTGGGAAGAGAGAAATAAAAAAGTTAATGAGTTTTCTTTAGGAATGAAGCAGAGACTTGGGATAGCGCAGGCTCTTATGGGAAACCCAAAACTTTTAATTTTAGATGAACCGACTAATGGTTTAGATCCTGCTGGAATAATAGAAATTAGAAATCTAATAAGATATTTAGCTAAAGAAAAGAAAATTACCATAATTATTTCAAGTCATATATTAAATGAGATTGAGTTAGTAGCAACTGAGGTTGGAGTAATAAATAAAGGAAAACTACTATATCAAGGATCTCTAGAGGATTTAAAGAAAAACTCTACTAATGAAGTAATAATAGGACTAGAAAAGAAGGAAGACAAGGCTTTAACTATGAAGCTTTTATTAGCTAGAGGATATAGGGTAGAAGAGGAAAATTTAAAACTAAAAGTTAAAGGAAATAATTTATCTCCTTCAAAAATTTGTAGAGAAATAGTTATGGGGGGATATTCATTAAACTATTTAGCTGAAGAAAAAACTTCATTAGAGGAAATTTTCTTAGGACTTACTAAGGAGGAGAAGGTATGCTAATGGATTTAATAAAAAACGAGTTTATAAAAGAGAAAAGAAATTTAATTATTTTGTTTATACTTGCAATTCCAATAGGAGTTTCAGCTCTCTTGGTGTTTGATTTATTAATAAGGTATGAAAGTTGGCTTTTACCACAAGCTACCTTAAAAGGATTAACCTCTTGGCAAGTATTAGTAAAAGAGCAGAGGATATTGTATTTTAATGATAATATGCCCCTATTTGCTTCACTTATCTTAGTTACTTTATTTGAAAGTGAGTATAAGAATAACGCATGGACATTTTTATTAACTAAACCTATAAAAAGAATCAGCATTTTAAATGCAAAAGTTATTGTGGCTGTATTTTATTCAATAATTATGCTTTTACTAAATGTATTTTCCTTGATAATAGTTGGACTAATATTTAAATTCAAAGAACCTATTCCTTGGAGATTTTTTATAATAATGTTTTGTATTCAATTAATATCAACTTTAGGAATAATGACTATACATTTATTTATAAACCTAAAAAACAAAAACTTACTGATATCCATTGGAGTGGCAGCAGTACTTAGTGCGCTTTCTTCCAATATATATCATAGTGAAACTTTCATCAGAAATATAAATCCCTATGGTTTTTCTTTATTTTCTATAACTCAAGGGCGAAATGAGATAACTATCGTTTTAATAATTTCAGCAGCCATTCTTATAGTAGGCTCATCTTTAGTTAGAAAATATTTTGAAAATAAAGAAATATATTAGGAGGATTAAGAAATGGAATTATTAAAAGTAGAATTTTTAAAGATTAAGAAAAGCTCTTTATTGTTTACAGCCTTGGCTGTTCCAATAGCTATAGTTTTAATATTTATAAAAAAGGCACAAAGCATAGCTGTAAATGGGTTAGAAATTAATGAAGCTATAGTTATGTTTTCTTCAATTACCTTTATAGCCTTAGTACTACCCTTACTAAATACATTTACTGCATGCATAATAACAAAGGTTGAAAATGATAATAATGGCTGGAAACAATTAATGCTTATGCCTATTAAGAAAAGTAGTATTTACTTCACAAAATATAAGATTATGCTATTAACTTTAGCTGCTTCAATAGTTTCTTATCTTCTAGCAGTAATTTTAGGAGGGTTTTTTATAAGTAAAAAAATAGACTTAAGTATATTAGTTATTGGAGTTGAAATATTTATAACTTCACTTCCAGTAATAATTCTTTTATTTATAATAGGAAGAAATTTTATGAGCATAATACCAGTTATTTCTGCTGGAGTTGTTATGATGATTACAAATATTTTTATAGCTCAAAGTAGATTTTGGATTTATGCTCCTTGGACATACGCATTATCAATTACAAATGGGTCAATAAGTTCCTATGAGAAGTATATAGCTATAGGTGCCTCCTTAGTTTTAGCTTTTTTATTATTTGCACTAGATTATATAAGCTTTAAGAAATCGGATATAATGTAAGGGTGAACTATGGTAAAATTATACTTGTGATAAGGAGGGTATTATCGTGATTAATGATGAACTATTAAACAAGAAGATAATGCTTGTTGATGATGAAAGAGAGCTATTACACCTACTAAAGGAAGTTTTTATAAAGGAAGGCTTTAGATATATATACGAAGCTGAAAATGGAATTGATGCAATATTAATGTGTAAGGAAAAAAATCCTGACATAATAATTTTAGATGTAAACCTACCAGACATAGATGGATATATGGTTTGTGACAAAATTAGAACTTTCTCAAACTGTCCAATAATTTTCTTAACTGCAAAAGGGGAAGATGAAGAGAAAATAAAGGGTCTTGAAGCAGGGGGAGATGATTACGTAACTAAACCATTTAATATTAAGGAAGTGGTTTTGAGAGTTAAATCTCAGCTTAAAAGAGACAATATTGGTAAGGAAATAAAAAGCAGAATATATACATTTGGCTCAATTATTATAAATGAAGAAACAGGCGAAGTTAAAAATGGAGATGAGAATATAAGTTTAACAGCAAAAGAGTATTTATTATTATTATTTTTAGCTAAAAATATGAACAAGGTTTTTAGTAAAGCCTCATTATGTGAGGAAGTTTGGGGTTATGAGTATGATGGTTATGATAATACCATTATGGTTCATATAAGACACTTAAGAGAAAAACTTGAGAAAGATCCAAGTAACCCCAAGCACATAAAAACATTAAAAGGAATTGGTTATAAGTTGGTGAACTGATATGAAGATAAAATTAACAGCAAAAATATTGATATCTATGATTTTAGTTTTTCAAATAACCTTTCTTATTTATGGACTTTTAAATTTATTGATATACAAAACTGATATAAGTTTTGGAGAGAAGATATATAGCGTATCATTTTCAACTTCAGATTTTATAGAGCCTTTTATAGAAGATCTAGAGAGTAGAAATGAGTTTAGTTTAAATGATGAAAATATAAAAAGACTAAAAGAAAACAATGTTTGGATTCAAGTTCTAGATAAGGGGAATAATGAGGTTTTTAAAGAAAATAAGCCTGATAATATTCCTACTAGTTATGCGACTTCAGAATTAATTAATTTCATACAAAATCCTTGGGAAAGTATAGCTCCAACTACCGTTTCTACAAAAGAATTGATAAAAGGGAATGAGAAATACACTTTATTAGTAGGTTTTCCAATAAATAAGGTTTTTAAGTATTCTTTAACTTTTACTGAAGAAAGTTTTAGATATCATTTGAGTATGATAGTTTTTGGCTTTGTTTTGGTTGGAATTGTAGCATATATTTTTAGTAGAAATCTAGTGAAACCAATGGTATCAGTAATTAAGGATATAGAAGATTTAAAAGATGGTATATATAAGCCTAAAAAAAATAAAAAGGGCATTTACGAAGAAGTAAGTGAAAATATAAACAATTTATCAGTTATCTTAAAGGAAAATGAAATGCATAGAAAGGAAGTTGACGAGGCAAAAGAAGAGTGGATTGCAAACATAAGCCATGATTTAAAAACTCCATTAAGTTCAATAAAGGGATATGCGGAACTTCTACAAGGAGAAGAATATGATATAAATCTTGATGATGCAAAAAGATATACACTTATAATTCTAGCTAATACAAATCATATTCAGGAGCTAGTTAATGATTTATCTTTAATATATAAACTTAAAAATAAGGTAATTTCTATAAGTTTTAGCTATGAGAATTTAGTGACAATACTCCAGGAATGTATAATAGACTTACTTAATAACAGTAATTATAGTGAACGAGAAGTGAACTTTAATTTTGATGATGAAAATATAATAATAAACTGTGATAAAAAATATATAAAAAGAGCTATAACCAACCTGTTAGTTAATGCTTTGGAGCACAATACAGAGGATACGGTTATTGATGTATCAGTGTTTAAAAAAGATAGCTTTATAAATATAATTATAGAAGACAATGGACAGGGTATAGGAGAAGAGGATTTAAAAAATATATTTAACAGATATTACAGAGGAGTTAATTCAAGTTCCAAATCAAAAGAATCTGGATTAGGCATGGCCATATCTAAAGAAATAATAAATTGGCATAAGGGTGATATACAAGTTCAGAGTGAAATTGGAAAAGGAACTAAAGTAGAGATTTTCTTTGAGGAAATTAAAGAAAACCATGTGAAGTAAAACTTTATAAAAGTAGATTTAAAAGAGGAAGATGATTCCTCTTTTTTGTATGTTAAAAATTAAAATTACCACTTAAATAGTGAGATAAATCCATTATTGCTTCTGGATAATCCAAATTTAGAGTAAAAAGATTCCTCAGAAGGTTTTGTTAACAAAACAGGACTTAAGTTATTTTCATCAAGAAGTTCCATCAAGTTTTTCATCAAGCTTGTACCAATTCCTTTACCTTGATAATCTTTGTGTACAAGCAACCTCAAAATATAAGCATGTTTTATACCATCAGAAAGCACTTGAACAAATCCAATAAGATTATTTAAATCATCTAGAACAGTGATCCATCCCCAAGATAAGTTTAGAGAATCTTCTAGTTTTTTAGGTGAACTTATTCCCCAACCAATAGTTTTCAATAAGTCATTTAATTCATTAATATCAATTTTAGCGTTTCTTTCAATAAGCATATTTTTATACAGTCCTCTCATAAGTGAAAATTAATTGTAAATAATATGATAATTATAACATTAAGTGCCAAATGGTGTATACATAAATTGAGGTATTTATATTTGGTTTAAAATATCCTTATTTAAAAAAATAAAGTGTATAAGAAATACTCGTAAATGATGATTAGAAATAAAAACTTAAACTCAAAATTTAGCAATAATTCTAAAGACTAACATAAATAAAATCTAAAAAAATCAATAAGAAGGGATTTTAAAATAATAATGTTATTAACATATATATAAAATAAGTTAAATCTATTATAATATAGTTATTTAAAAATAGATTTAACATGGAGGAACGATTTGTTTATATTAGAAAGTGAAAATTTATTGGATTATCTAAAACCAGATAAATACGTTGACTTTGATAATGAAGTTATTAAAAATAAAGCAAAAGAGCTATTTAAAGAAAGTTCAGATGATATTCAGAAAATAAGGACTGCCTTTGAGTATGTTAGGAATGAGATTTCTCATTCTTGGGATATTAAAAGCACAAGAGTTACAAGAGGCGCTTCAGAAGTTCTTAGATATAAAGAGGGTATTTGTTATGCAAAATCAATGTTACTAGCTGCACTACTAAGAAATGAAAACATTCCTGTAGGTTTTTGTTATCAAAGACTTACGCTTGGGGATACTCCAGAAACAGGTTATTGTATTCATGGATTAAATGCGGTTTTTATTTCAAGTTTAAATAAATGGATCAGGTTAGATGCACGTGGAAACAAAAATGGGGTTGATGCTCAGTTTCTAATAACAGAAGAAAAATTAGCATTTGAAATACGTAAAGAATTTGATGAGTTTGATTATATGACCATTTTTAGTACTCCAATTAAAATAGTTACAGATACATTGGAAAATAATATAGATTGCATGGAAATGGTTAAATACAATCTTCCTACAACATTATAATAGTATATTAATGTAAAAGGACTTATCTTAAAGAGATGGGTCTTTTTTAGTTTTAAGTGTGATTAAGTCACAGACTATATTTACCTATAGGCTTTAATATAAAAGTAAGATA
Organism: Clostridium sp. YIM B02506; assembly: GCF_022324845.1. NCBI lineage: Bacteria > Bacillati > Bacillota > Clostridia > Eubacteriales > Clostridiaceae > Clostridium > Clostridium sp. YIM B02506. Next base: position 74,017 of record NZ_JAKGTG010000010.1, on the reverse strand, counting down.
TTTAAGAATTTAAGATGTTTTATATAAAAACATTATAAATATAGGAGGAGTTCTGTATGAAAAAAGTAATAATTGTTGGTGGTGTAGCAGGCGGAGCTTCAGCTGCTACTAGATTAAGAAGATTAGATGAAAATTTAGAGATAATAATGTTTGAAAGAGGAGAATACGTAAGTTTTGCTAATTGCGGACTTCCGTACTATATTGGAGGAGAAATAAAGGAACGAGAAAAACTTTTGGTTCAAACACCTAAAAGTATAAATGATAGATTTAATGTTGATGTAAGAGTAAATTCTGATGTTGTGTCAATAGATACAGATAGAAAGGTAGTTAAAGTTAACTCCTTAGAAAAAGGAGAATATGAAGAAAGCTATGACTATTTAATATTATCACCTGGAGCAAAACCAATTAAACCACCTATTAAAGGAATAGATAGCCCTAAGATATACACTTTAAGAAACGTACCAGATACAGATAAAATTAAAAAAGTTGTTGATGAAAAAGGTATAAAAAGTGCTGTTATAATAGGTGGAGGTTTTATAGGAATTGAGATGGCTGAAAATCTTAAAGAAAGAGGATTAGATGTCACTTTAATAGAAGCTGCTCCACATATATTAGCACCTTTTGACTCTGAAATGGTAACTATTGCAGAAAAAGAGTTAAATGATAGAGGTGTATCATTAATTTTAAATAATGGAGTTGATAGTTTTAAAGATAATAATGATTTAATAGAAGTTCATTTAAAAGATGGAAGTTTTGTTGAATCTGACATAGTAATTTTGGCTATAGGTGTGGCTCCTGATACTTCATTTATTAGGAATACTAACATTGAATTAGGTGCAAGAGGTCATATTATAGTGGATGAGTATATGAGAACATCTGCATCTGATGTTTATGCTGTTGGTGATGCAATATTAGTTAAGGATTATGTGTCAGGGGAAGATGTCGCTATTCCTCTAGCTGGACCAGCTAATAGACAAGGAAGAATTGCAGCAGACAATATAGCTGGAAGAAAGGTAGCTTATAAAGGAACACAAGGAACATCTATATTAAAAATATTTGATTTAGTAGGAGCTTCAACAGGAAATAATGAAAGAACATTAAAAAGATTAGGAGTTGACTATAAAACAGCATATATACATCCTATGTCTCATGCAAGTTATTATCCTGGAGCAAAACAAATATCAATAAAATTAATATTTAATAAAGAAGGGAAAGTTTTAGGTGCTCAAGCTTTTGGATATGAAGGTGTTGATAAATTTATAGACGTAATAGCCTCAGTTATTAAACTCAATGGAACAGTTGAGGATTTAGTAGAATTAGAACTTGCATATGCGCCACCATTTTTATCGGCAAAATCCCCACAAAATATGGTAGGATTTGTAGCTGAGAATTATTTAAATGGAACTACAGATATAATTTCGGTGAATGAATTAAATGAATATAACAGCGAAAATAGTATATTATTAGATATTAGAGAAACTATTGAAGTCGAAAGTGGTTCTATAGAAGGATCTATAAATATTCCTTTAAATTCTCTTAGAAATAGAATGAATGAATTACCTAAAGACAAAGAAATAATTGTATATTGTGCTGTAGGACTAAGAGGACATATTGCATCTAGAATTCTAACTCAAAACGGATTTAAGGTTAAAAATTTATCTGGTGGATATAAGACATATATTCAATCAAAATATATTGCAAAGAAAATTACTAAAAAAAGTAGCCAAAATACTGATATTCAAAAAGAAGAAGTTGCTGTGGATATAAACTCAATAGAATTAGATGCATGCGGATTATGTTGTCCAGGTCCATTAATGCAGGTTAAAGCTAAAATTGATACCTTAAATACTGGAGATGTATTAAAGGTAAAAGCTTCAGATCCTGGTTTTTATGAAGATATTAAATCTTGGTGTAAAAATACAGGAAATGAATTAATGTCTTTAGATAAAAGCTGTGGAATAATCTACGCTGAAATAAAAAAAAAGTCTAAAAGTAATGTAGAAAATGTTGATATATTGGAGAGTTCAGTTAAACTTGATAACTCACAGACAATGGTAGTTTTTTCAGGTGATTTAGACAAAGCTATAGCTTCTTTTATTATAGCTAATGGTGCAGCTGCTATGGGTAAAAAGGTAACAATGTTTTTCACTTTCTGGGGCTTAAATATTTTAAGAAAAAATGAAAATATAAAAGTCAAAAAGAATATAATCGAAAAAGCATTTGGGTTTATGATGCCAAGAGGTTCTGAAAAGCTTAGCTTATCGAAAATGAATATGGGCGGCATTGGAGCTAAGATGATTAGAGGAATAATGCAAAAGAAAAATGTACAGTCACTAGAAGAGCTTATGAAAGCTGCTATGGATAATGGCGTGAATATAGTTGCATGTACAATGTCTATGGACATAATGGGAATAAAAGATGAAGAACTAATAGATGGAGTTAATTTTGGAGGAGTAGGTTATTACCTAGGCGAAGCTTCAGAATCAAATATCAATCTATTTATATAAGTAAACAAAGGCTTTGATAATTGATTTTATCAAAGCCTTTTGTCTATTTAAAGTTATTTTATATCTACAGTAACTTTTTTCATTTTTTGATCTGTTAGTGGTTTGTCGTTAGAATCTCTTTTTTCACTAACTATTTTGTCTACAGTATCCATACCATCAGTTACTTTACCAAAAGCAGCATATTTTCCATCAAGACTGTCAGTATCTTTAACCATAATAAAGAATTGAGAGCTTGCTGAATCAACTGCTTGAGATCTTGCCATAGAGAGAACACCTCTAGTATGCTTTAATTTATTTTCAAATCCATTATAGCTAAATTCTCCAGGAATAGTTTTTTCAGAACCGCCAGTTCCATTACCTTTAGGATCTCCCCCTTGAATCATAAATCCAGGAATTACTCTATGAAATATTAAACCATCATAAAAACCACTCTGAATTAAATCTACAAAATTATCAACGGTTTGAGGTGCTATATTAGGATATAGCTCAGCTGTTATTTTTGACCCATCTTCCATCTCAATAGTTACAATTGGTTTTTTACCTTCATATTTACTTTTATAATCAGCCATTGCCTTTGAAGATGTAGCGTTATCACTTGGTGTTTTTGTACAACCACTTAAAATAAGAATTAAGCTTGCACATGAAATAGCTAAAACTTTCTTTAGTAAACCTTTGCTTTTCATATTTTTATCCTCCAGAAAAAGTATAGGTGTATTGAAATATATTACCAAAAAATTAACATAAATTCAATGGGCTATTTATCTTTAAAGAGCCTTTAACATTTTAACTACAATGTTATTCTAAAGATTAATTTTTTAGAATAGTAATAACTAAAATAATATAAAAAAAGGTGATAATAAATGAGTGAAGTATTTAATAAAGCCTCAAAGAAGGAAACTTTTGTTACTTTATTCCCGGAAACAGACAATTCACATTTAACTAAAGATGTTGGAATGATAGCATATGTAATGGGAAAACACTATAATTATGATTCTAAAATAGTAGCCTATAATAACGGTAGTTATCCATATCTTGAAAAAGAGTTATTGGGCTTTAATATAGAATTTCTTGAAAAAGTAAAAGGTGACCCAGAAGTAGATGGTATGTATTATTTAATAGATAATGCTGAGAAAATTGATGTTTTACATTTATTTCATTTAAACGCTAGAAGCTTAAATTGGATAAAGTTATTTAAAAAGTTGAATCCACAAGGAAAGGTTTATCTGAAGTTAGATGCTAATATGTATATTACTTATGAAGAATTCTCTGATAGTAAAATTGATATTCTGAAAAAATGCTCATTAATTACAGTTGAAACAAAATATCTCTATGATTTTTTAAAAAGAGATTTGGAAGTTAAGGTTGAATATATTCCTAATGGGTTTTATGACTTTTTTGAAACTAAAAAAGTTAACTATGAAGAAAAAGAAAATTTTATTATTACTGTTGGAAGAATCGGATTATATTTAAAAGCTAATGAAATTTTAATGGAAGCTTTTAAGTTAGCTGAAGATAAAATTAAGAATTGGAAACTTAAAATTATTGGACCTGTACTTAATACATTTAATCCATATATAGATCAATTTTTTCTAGATAATCCGACTTTAAAAGACAGGATCATATTCACTGGAGAAATAGTTAGTAAAAAAGAACTTGAAGAAGAGTATAGAAAGGCTAAAATATTCTGTTTAACTTCACGAAGTGAAAGCTTTGGAATAGTCTATGTTGAAGCAGCTAAAAATGGATGTTTTTTATTGTCATCTAATGTTCTTCCTGCTTTAGATGTTACAGATAATAGGAAATATGGTGATATATTTGGAGTTGATCAAATAGAGGAATTATCAAAGTTAATAGTTAAATATGCTCAGGATGAAGAACGTTTAAAGAATAACTGCGAAGAAATTCAAAAATTTGCTTATAGTAATTTTAATTGGATTGATATTTGTAACAAAATTTATAATTATATTAATGATGAAAATTATTCGATAATTAATGAAAATTGTACGAATAAAGAGTTTAAAGAAGTACGTAGAATTATTGAATCAGGAGCTAGTAAAAACAACATAAATGATAGGGGTTTTATAGATAGATTAAAGTATAATCCTGAAGCTTTAAAAATGTCCTTTTGGGAAAATCATTTTGAACTTTCTTATTTTGATAAATATCCAGAGATAAGTGGTAAAATATTAGATTTTGGATGTGGTTCTGGAAATCTAGATATATATTTAGCTAGAAAAGGTATGTTTATTCATGGAATTGATTTAAGTGAGATTGGAATTAATATAGCAAATTATTATAAACATAAAGAAGTTGATGAAGTAAAAAAAAGACTATGTTTCACTCTAAATGATATAACTAAAGATGTGCCAAAAGATTTGTATGATTCTGCTTGGTCAATCAATGTGTTTGAACATATTTTATATCCAGGTCCAATATTTGAGGGATTAAGAAAATGGATAAAACCAGGAGGATATATACTTATTTCAGTGCCATTAGGTTATGCCTATAATGATTCAAATCATGTGCATCATTTTATGAATAATGATGAATTGAAGGTTCATCTTGAAAAATACATTGATGTTATAAAAGTTGATAGTGATTTAAACAACAAAGTAATAAGAGCATTATGTAGATTTTAATGCAGTAAATATAAAATATAGTGTGTGTTCTACGGAGTCCTATGCATATATTGGTAGTAGAAAAATATAGTCGAAACTATATAGCAAAGGATGATTAGTATGAAATTAACAAGAGATTTGTCATTTGATGGGGAAATAGTAACACCTAATGACAAAGAATATGAAGAAGATAGACAAGTATGGAATAGAGCCATACAAAAATACCCAATAGCTATATTGTATTGTACAAGCAAAGAAGATGTTAAAAGTGCTCTTGAATTTTGCATTATAAAAAACTATGATTTTAGAATACACTCTGGTGGACACAATTATGAAGGATATTCTGTTGGCAATAAACTTATAGTAATTGATGTAAGTACAATGAAAAAGATAAAAATAGATGAAGTTAAAAATATAGTTACAATTGAACCCGGAGTTTTAAATAGTGAGTTATATGACTATGTAGGTAAAAGAGGATATCCTTTCCCAGGTGGTACTTGCCCAACTGTTGGGGTAGCTGCATATACTTTAGGTGGAGGTTGGGGACTTTCGTCTAGATTATTTGGACTAGGTATAGATAGTGTAGTTGAGTTTAAGATGGTAGATTATAGAGGCAAAATACTCACTGCAAATAGAGAATGTAATAAAGACTTATTTTGGGCATTAAGGGGAGCTGGCGGAGGAAATTTCGGTATATTAACTTCCTTAACTTTTAATTTGCCACCTAAATTTAATATGGTAACTCTATTTACCATATATTATCCAAGCACAACTTCCTTAGAACAAGCCAATATTATGGAGACGATGCAAGATTTATATGAAAACCTAGATAGAAGGGCAAACATGAGAGCCAGTTTCTATAATTCAGAAGAAGAAGGAGTGGCAGCTTATTTTATAGGTTTATTTTATGGAGAGATTGATGAGCTTAAGGAAATTTTAAAACCACTACTAGAATTGCCAAAGGCTCAGCCTAATTTTCAATATACAACTTTTTTAAATGCTATAAAAGAAGTTGAAGCTGGATATCCAGATAGTGAAAAATTTAAATCAGCAGGTAGATTTCAAGATAGAGTATATTCAAAAGATCAACTTCTGAAATTATCATCGCTAATTCAAGAAAAGCCTAAAGGCTCAGTGTATGCAGCGGTAACATTTTATGGCTTAGGTGGAGCAGTTAAAGATAAAGGTAAAGATGAAACAGCATTTTATTACAGAGATTCAAATCTTATAATTGGAATACAGTCAGTCTGGGAAGATTCTATATATGCAGAAGTAAATAAAAGATGGGTAGCAAACAGGCTAAACTATTTAAAAACTATAACCGAAGGATCTTTCATTAATTTTCAATATAGTCCTCTTAAGAATTACGAAAAAGAATACTATGGTGGAAATACTTGTAGATTGAATTTTATAAATGAAAAATATAATCCTCTAAATATATTTAACTATCCGCAATCAATAAAATAATCTTAAAGATAACAATAAGACGTACCAAATTAAACGGTGCGTCTTATCTTTTTATTTTACATTTAGTTTTGCTTTGATTTCTTCAAATGGGAAGTTATTACCAGGGCATTCTGTTTGCCGTACATCTTTATGCCTCTTTAAATCCGTAATATTGTATTTGTTCATTAAGTATCTTGACAATGCTATAAGACTAGTCATTTGCTGAGGAGTTACATACTCTTCATTAAAATTACCTTCAGATGCAATTCCAAAAGCTCTAGCATTTACTCCAGGGGCATGAGAACCTACTGCATTTTCAGGTCTACCTCTATATATAGTACCATCTTTTCTTATATAAAAGTGATAACCTATACCACTCCAGCCTCTTTGTTTATGAATTTCATCTATTTTTTGAGGTGTCATATTGTTATCCACTGTATGATGATACACTATCATGTTAGGATTAAAATTGTAACTTAAAGGGGTTGCCCAAGTATAATTTACCTCAACAATTTTAGGAGTTTTAATCACGTCACTACGACTAAACTTGTTTCTAAGCTTTCTCCTAATTCTTCTTAATAAATTTTTCATAACTATCTCCATATTAGTTCTATAGTTTAATTATATGTACCAACTTTTATAGTGATACTATAATGCTAGAGATTTGGATAAATAATATATGAAAGTTAAATAATAATTTACCAGGAGTAACATAATTTTGAGAATATATTGTATAATTAAATAGAGAATTAAGTTCAATTTCTTTAATTTTAGTTTAGGTGCTGAAGATGATATGGTTGCTTTAGTAAGGGATAGCATAGCTAAAATATAAGTAAAAAAATTTACAACTTCGATACAAGTTACACATTTAATGATACAACAACATCATACAATTTATATGAAGAGATTGTATTTGTTAGAAGGAGGTTTAACTTGAGGAAAAATAATATTAATAAACGAAGAAAGAAAATAGGGATATTTATTTGTAGTTTGATTATTATATTGGGAGCATTTATAACCTACAAATACTCTGAAGAAAAAACTACACAAAAAAATGAAATACTACAAGCATCTATAGACAATGAAGCAGATAACAGTAGTGATAATTCAGAGCAAAAAGAGAATGATGAGGATAATAAGGATGATGATTCTGAGAATAAAAATAATATAAATATGGATGAAAATAGTTTTGATGCAGGGCAAATTCAAGATTTTTTAGTTAAAAACATAAAAATTCAAGATGGAAAAAAGATTGCATATTTGACATTTGATGATGGTCCATCAACTACTGTTACTCCAAAGATTTTAAAGATTCTAAAGGATAATAATATAAAAGCTACCTTTTTTATTGTAGGTGATAAATTAGAAGAAAATCCTGAAACAAAAAATATACTTTTAGATATATATAAACAAGGACATGCTATAGCAAATCACACATATACACATAACTATTCTAAACTTTATCCCCAAGGGAAAATAGATGCTAATACATTTATGGGAGAGTTAGAGCAAACGAATTATGCAATAAAGAAGGTATTAGGAGATAAGTTTAATACTAGAGTAGTGAGATTTCCAGGTGGACATGCTTCTTGGGGCGGAAGAGAAGAGATTGATAATAAACTTGAGGAAAAAAAATATAAGTACATAGACTGGAATGCATTAATAGGAGATGCTGAAGGTAGCCGAAAAACAAAAGAACAGCTTTTAAATAGGTATCATGAAACTTTTGTTGGACAAGAAAAACTTGTTCTACTAATGCATGATACATATAGTAAAGAAAGTACAGCAGAAGCACTTCAAGATATAATTACTGACCTAAAGAACAAAGGATATGAATTTAAAACCTTAAAATAATTATGTTGATTTTCTAAAACTATTGATGCTATAATATAAAAAAATGAAAGTTGAGGTGAAAAAATGATTAATTTTTCTTGCTAATTTTTAAAGTACGTTAAAATAAGAAATTTAACAGAGAAGTCTGTTTGTTTTTGTTGTACTTATTTGCAAGAAAGTTATTATTTTTTCTCTTAGATATATACTGTTATTTTATGCTACCATAGAGTAGTTTAATTGAGTGTATTTATGAGCTGTAAGAATAATATTTCTTGCAGCTCTTATTTTATTCTTTAGATTAGGAGGTGATTTAAATATGAAAGATACTATTGTAACACATGATATGCTCCATATAAAGTCAGATAGGAAATATCAAGTTTATATGGAGCAATAACGAGGTCGGCATAAGTTCTGACTTTGTTATTTGCACTATTTAATTACAAAGGAGGACGAAGTATGTCTTTAATAAATGTTACAAATCTTACCTTTAGCTATGAGGGAAGTTACGATAATATTTTTGAAAATGTTAATTTTCAAATTGATACAGATTGGAATTTAGGTTTTACAGGCAGGAATGGCCGTGGAAAAACAACCTTTATGAATCTTTTACTCGGAAAATATGAGTATAGAGGAGTTATTTCTTCTAGCGTTAATTTCGAGTATTTTCCATATGAAGTTAAGGAAAAAGAAAATTTTACTATAGATGTCATAAAAGAAATCAGCCCAAATTCAATGGATTGGGAAATAGAAAAAGAACTATCGCTATTAGAAGTGGACTTTGACGTTTTATATAGACCGTTTTTCACACTATCAAATGGTGAACAAACAAAAGTATTACTTGCTGGGATGTTTTTGAAAGAAAATTCATTTCTACTTATTGATGAACCAACAAATCATTTAGATTCAGAAGCTAGAAAAAAGCTAAGTAAATATCTAAATAGAAAAAAAGGTTTCATTTTGATTTCACACGATAGAGCTTTTTTAGATAATTGTGTTGATCATATTTTGGCTATTAATAAAACTAATATTGAAATTCAAAAAGGAAATTTTACTTCCTGGTGGGAAAATAAAAAGCTACAAGATGGATTTGAGTTAGCAGAAAATGAAAAGCTAAAGAAGGATATAAGCAGACTTTCAAAAGCAGCAAAACGTACATCATCATGGTCAGATAATGTTGAAAGCAGTAAGTTTGGAAGCACTAATTCTGGAAGTAAAGTAGATAGAGGATATATTGGGCACAAGGCAGCCAAGATGATGAAACGTGCTAAAAATATAGAATCTAGACAACAAAATATGATAGAAGAAAAGTCAAAACTACTTAAAAATATTGAATCTAATGAAAGTTTGAAAATATCGCAACTTAGCTTTCATGATAATAAAGTAGTTGAACTTATAGACATTTCAATTAAATATAATGATAAAAGTGTTTGTGAAGGAATAAGCTTTAGTATAGAACAAGGTGAAAGAACAGCTATTCAAGGTAAAAATGGTAGTGGGAAATCCAGTATATTAAAATTAATTAATGGCGAAAATAGTTCTCATACTGGGGTAATACGAAAAAACAATCAATTAATCATTTCATATGTATCGCAAGATACATCAACTTTAGTTGGAAATTTGTCTGAGTATGCCTACGAAAATAGCATTGATGAGAGTTTATTCAAATCTATTCTTAGAAAATTTGATTTTTCAAGAGAGCAGTTTGAAAAGAAAATAGAAGATTTTAGTGGTGGGCAAAAGAAAAAGGTATTGATTGCAAGAAGTTTATGTGAAAAAGCACATTTATATATTTGGGATGAACCTCTAAACTTTATAGATGTAATTTCGCGTATGCAGATTGAAGAATTATTACTTGAATATAAGCCAACAATTCTTTTTGTGGAACACGATATTGCTTTTTGTGAAAATGTAGCAACTAAAATAATAAAATTATAATTTATAAAAGGTTAATGTTTATAAAAACTATTTAATCTTTTGGAAAAAGTCTCTAATTAAAAAATGATAACTCATAATAAACTTTATCACTTTTGATAGCAGTTTGTTATGAGTTATTTTTATAACGAAGCTCTTAGCATTTAAATCAATAATTTCATGAAGCTCGCCTAAAAAGTACAATATACTTTTATTTAATATGTTCAAAGATACAATACGTTCCTATCATTTTCAAGATAAGCAGTTGTTTTTGTCGAAAAGGTATCCAAAGAAGTTTCTTACCACATATGGTTTTGTTCTAAAGAAATGTTGATGAAATAAAACACATGGTTAAAAATTTGAAATAAAGTAAATAATTAAGATAAAACTTAATGTTGGAGATGAAAAATATGAATCAGGAACTACTAAAGCTCATAGACAAAATGAGAGAGATTTTTAACTATAATTCCGCTCAAGATGAAATCAATAATGAAAGATTAAAGGCTTCTAAAAAGAATATTAGTTTTAGTCCAAAGAAAGAATGTAGGTATTGCTGCAGTAATCATATAAATAAAAACGGACGAGCTAAAAATGGTATTCAAAGATATATATGCAAAGATTGTAAAAGAACATTTTCTGATGTTACGGGCCTTCCCATAAGTTATACTAAAAAGCCAATTGATATGTGGCTAAAGTATATGATTTGCATAAAATCTGGAGCAACATTAAGAGAAATTGCTAAAATTTTAGACATCAACCTTTCAACTAGCTTTCAATGGAGGCACAAAATATTAAGTGTGATAGGAACTCAAATAATGAAAGATAAGCTCGCTGGTGATATAGAAATAGGAGAGATAAAATTAGAGGAGAGTTTCAAAGGTAGTCGTGGTTTAATAAAAAGTAAAAGAAGTAAAATTACAATTTTAAATTGTAAAGACACATCTGACAAGAAATATATGAAGCCAATAACTAAGGAAAGTATAAATAAGGAGATATTAAAAAAACACATAATACCTATATTAAGTGATGAATATAATTCCTTAGCACCACCTAGAAATTTTACTTATTATTTTTTCTTTATAGAAAATAATTTAAAGATAAGTTTAGCTGAAAGAAACGTTGATAGATTTAAAAAGATACTTAAGGTGAATTCAGTTGCTACCAATCGTTTAGTAAATGAAAGAGGTAGAGCCTTTAAGCTGTTTCTTAAGAATTTTCATAATGTTGCTAGTAAATATTTAAGTTTTTATATAAATTGGTTTGTGGTTTTCATGATTGAAGATAACTTAGCCTTTAGTTTGTTTAAGAGATTTATTTTAGGAGAAAAACAGTTAAGGGTAGAAGATTTTAGAGGAGTGAAGTATACAGGGAATATTCACAGGGACAAGAGGAGAGATGAAGAAAAGGTTCTTAGGGTAGTTTTTGGGTAAAGTTCAAACAAATGAAGGCATGTCCTTAGCTTTAGAATTAAAAATCAACACTTCCTTCAAACAAAATCATATGTGATCAAGAGGGAAGGTTAGTAAGAAAGCGGAAAAATTCGACATAATTAAATCCGAAAAGTTTTTACTAATACGTATATCAAATGAATTTATAAATTTAGGCTCATCATTAACTACCTTTTAGACTTGTAAAGGAAATTAATTTATGATAAAATCAGAGTAATTCATAGGTGATGGAGTTCACCTTAATCGCAATTTAGCTAATGACTCCTACAGGTCCTTGTATAAGTGTACCTGTAGGAGTTTTTTATATTTTACTAAAAAATTGGAGGAGAAAAAATGGCAACAAGTTTAGCAATTATAATTTTACTAGGGATACTAGCAAATACTCTTTTTACGAAATTAAAGATGCCTGGATTATTAGGAATGCTCATCTTAGGAGTAATTTTAGGCCCTTACGGCTTTAATTTACTACAACAAGATATTCTAAATGCATCAGCAGATTTTCGTAAAATTGCACTAATAATTATACTTCTTAGAGCAGGATTTGGCGTAGGTGTAGAAGATTTAAAAAAGGTTGGAAAAACGGCAATAAAAATGAGTTGTATACCTGGACTTATTGAAGGATTTTTTATAGCTTTTGCATCAACTAAGTTTTTAGGATTTTCATTTATTCAAGGAGGTTTATTAGGGTTTATTATTGCAGCAGTATCACCAGCTGTAGTGGTTCCACAGATGCTTAATTTCATTGAAAATAAAATTGGAACAAAAAAAGGAATTCCAACATTAATATTAGCAGGTGCATCAATTGACGATGTGTTTGCTATAACCATATTTACAACCTTTTTAGGTTTATATAGCGGAAGCCACGTAAATATAGGTGTAAAGTTATTAGGAATTCCAGTTTCAATAGTTTTAGGAATTGCTGCTGGAGCCAGTATTGGATTTATCATGGTGTGGGCATTTAGAAAATATCATATTAGAGATACAAAGAAGTTATTACTTATAGTTGGAACAGCTATAATGCTTACTACTTTAGAAAATTTACTTAAAAATAAGGTCGAGATAGCTGGACTTTTAGGTGTTATGACTATCGGATTCATAATTATAGAGAAAATGCCGAAGGTAGGTAAAAGATTATCAGCAAAATTAGATAAAGTTTGGGTATTTGCCGAAATACTTCTTTTTATATTAGTGGGAGCCCAAGTTAATATAAACGTAGCGGTTAATGCAGGAGCTATGGGGATAGTAGTAATATTTATAGGATTAATAGGAAGAAGCATTGGAGTAGTAATTTCGGTTTTAGGAACTGATTTTAATTGGAAGGAAAGAATTTTTTGTGTGATTTCTTATATTCCAAAGGCAACAGTTCAAGCTGCAATGGGTGCAATACCATTATCTATGGGAGTTCAATCAGGAGATGTAATTTTAGCAATAGCAGTACTATCAATAATAATTACAGCCCCACTTGGAGCAATTGCCATAAGTACATCATCAAGAAGTCTTTTAGATGTAGAAGAGGATAAAATAAAAGTAGCATAGATATTTAAAGGAGGAATCTCTTAACAGATAAGAGGGGCCTCTTTTTAATAATTACAGATATAAGTATATACTTTACGAATGAAATTTTCATATTTAGAAAACTATAGTCATTTGTAAAGGTTTATAATACTCAATAAGACAAATAAAACTGTTAAAGGATGGTGTATTATGAGTTTTCCAAAGAATTTTTTATGGGGTGGAGCTACAGCTGCAAACCAATATGAAGGTGGATATAAAGAAGGTGGGAAGGGTTTAAATACAAGTGATGTGTTGACTGAAGGCAGTCACACTGTACCAAGAAAAATAACATGGCGTAATCCAAAGACAGGTGAAACTGGATATTTAGAAATGAGTTTTTTAAAGCCAATGGTATTTCCTGAAGGGGTAGAGCCTACAATTCTTGATGAATATTATTATCCAAGTCATGAGGCTACTGACTTTTATCATCATTATAAAGAGGACATAGCTTTATTTGCGGAAATGGGTTTTAAATGTTTTAGACTATCATTAAATTGGGCACGTATTTACCCAAATGGTGATGATGCTGAGCCTAATGAAGAGGGGCTAAAATTCTATGAAAATGTTTTTGACGAATGTAAAAAATATGGAATAGAGCCACTAGTGACTATTTCACATTATGAAACACCATTAAATCTTTCAATAAAATATGGTGGATGGCTTGACCGTAGAGTAGTTGATTTTTATGAAACTCTATGTAGAACTGTTTTCACAAGATATAAAGGAAAAGTTAAGTACTGGATGACTTTTAATGAAATTAACATAATGGGAATGATGCCGTTTATGGCTGGTGGAGTTATGAAGTTTGATGAACAAAGTAAAGCTCAGGCTGTTCATCATCAATTTTTAGCAAGTGCTAGAGTAGTTAAAGCTGCTAAAGAAATTGATCCAAACATGATGGTTGGACTTATGATTGCATATGGTTCTAATTATGCTGAAACTTGCAATCCATTAGATCAATTAGAAGCAATGAAAAATATCCAAAAAACACATTTCTATACAGATGTGCAAGCTAGAGGATATTATCCAGAATATAAACTTAAGGAATATGAAAGACTTGGTGTAAAAGTTGAAATGGAACCTGGAGATTTAGATGAACTAAAAGAAGGAACTGTTTCATTTATAGGTTTCTCATGTTATTCATCTCATGTTAGTACGTCTAAAAAAGATGTAGAATCTGAAGGTGGAAACTTCTCAATGGGAGCAAAAAATCCATATTTAAAATCAAGTGACTGGGGTTGGTCTATTGATCCAACAGGGTTAAGAATAGCTTTAAATACTTTATATGAGCGTTATCATTTGCCACTTTGGATAGTTGAAAATGGATTAGGTGCTGTAGATAAGGTAGAAGAAGATGGAAGTATCCATGATGACTATAGAATAGATTATCTTCGTGAACATGTAAAAGCAATGAAAGAAGCTATAGAACTTGATGGTGTAGACTTAATGGGTTACACTCCATGGGGATGTATTGACTTAGTAAGTGCTGGTACTGGTGAAATGAAGAAGCGTTATGGTATGATTTATGTTGATCGTGATGATAAAGGAAATGGAACTTACAATAGAAGTAGAAAAGATTCTTTCTTCTGGTATAAAAAATGTATTGAATCAAATGGAGAGGAATTATAAAAAAATAGTGATTGCAATAGGAGGCAGATTAACGTCTCCTATTTTTTTGTGGACTTTTATTAACTAATTTCAGGAGATAGTTGTTGACGGAATATATTCCAACGGAATATAATTTTAATATAAGGAAGTAGAAAAACGGAGAAGGTGAATTAATGATAACCTTACAAAATGCAATTAAAATATATATTCCAATGACCGAAACAATGTATTATATTCTTCTTTCATTAGTTGAAGAGAAACATGGATATGGAATAATGCAGCATGTTGAGGAAATTACAAACAAAAGATTAACTTTGGGTGCAGGAACGATTTACAAAAGCATCTCAAGACTAGAAATAGATGGGCTAATTAAAGCAGTAAAAGTTGAAGATAGAAGAAAGATTTACAAAACAACTGAATTAGGAAGAGAAATATTGGAGATGGAAGTAAAGAGACTCAATGAATTAAATCGCAATGGAATACTTTTATTAGAAAGGAGTAAATGATGGATAAATTATTCAAGAAAAGAAAAATAAATATATTAAATTTTGTTGAGTATGAACTATGGTTAGAAGACCTTCAATTAAAAGGCTGGAAGCTATCAGAAATAAAAAATAAAACTCACATATTTACAAAAGATATTTCTAAAAAGGTTAGATATTGTTTAGATTATTGTGAAGATTACGTTGATCGTCCTAGTAAATATTATGAGAAAGTTTATTCTGACTTTGGCTGGGAGTTAGTTTATAGAAATAAAGATATTTTTTTATGGAAAATAGAATATGAGGAAGAAAGACCAAATGCATTCAATAATATAGAAGAAATTGAAAGACGTAATAAAGAATTTATAAAAGAATCAAAACCAATGTTAGTTGCATGTGTTTTATTGCTTATTATTACTACAGCTAATTATATGCCGAGATTTTTTGTAGAATATGATATTAAAAATATAATATTTATGTTTGCTTGGTATATGTTAGCAATAACAAAAGTAATTCCAATAATAAAGAACTATAAATATTATTTTAAAAACAAAGGTTTAATAGATAAAAAGCTATAATTATTTGGAGGAGAGCAAGGCGTTATTATTTTAAAATAAGATATAATATAAAAAAATGGAGAAAATAAATGAATTATATATCAATAGATTTTGAAACTGCGAATGAAAAAAGAAATAGTCCCTGTTCAATAGGAGTGGTTGTTGTAAAAAATGGTGAAATAGTGGAGAAGATTCATCATTTAATAAAACCAAAAGAAATGAGATTTATGCCTATAAATATTGGAATTCATGGGATAAGACCTTCAATGGTTATGAATGAACCTGAGTTTGATATAATATGGGATAAGATTGGACATCATTTTAGCAATAGTTTAGTGATTGCACATAATGCTTCTTTTGACATATCAGTTCTTAGAAATAGTGCCGAGCTTTATGATATAGAACTTCCAAGTTTTAAATACATCTGCACAATGAAACTTGCAAAAAACTTTTATAAAGGAATTGAAAACTCAAAATTAAATACAGTAAATGATTTTTTAGGATATAAATTTAAGCACCATGATGCTTTATATGACGCTTTAGCTTGTAGTAATATACTTAATAATATATCAGATGAATTGGATTGCAGAGACATTGATGAAATATCGAGATTGCTAGGAGTAACAATAGGAACTGTAGATAGAAATGAATATACGCCATCATCTACTAAAGGGAAGGTTATAAAGATATCTAATAGAATTTCTATTAAGAAAAAAGAAAGTGCACCAAAGAACTTAAATAAAGATGCTTTTAAAAATGAAGTTGTAGTTTTTACTGGCAAAATAAATTCTATGTCAAGAGATGAAGCTATGAAAATAGTTAAAAATCTAGGGGGAAGTTCATGTAGTTCTATAACTAAAAGTACAACTATCTTAGTTACAAATATGAAGGATATAGAATCTTTAACTAGAGACGAAATGAGTACTAAACTTAGAAGAGCTACTGATTTAAATAAATTTGGGCAGAGGATTAAGATAATCGACGAAGAAAAATTTTTAAGTATGTACAGATAGAAAGTTTTATTAAAAATATATCTATAGTAATGTTGAACTAAAAAATAATTCCCTAATGTATGTTTAATATTAAGATATAATGTACCACTACAATAGTAAAATTAAGCAAAAAAATACGGAATTAGGTGATTTAAATGATATATATATATAATTGCTATGGAGGAACTCATTCATCTGTTTTAGCAATTGCTTATCACTTAAAAATGCTAAATGAAAATCGAGAACCTACTAAAGAAGAAATATTGAAGTTACCTAACTTTAATAAATTAGATTATAAGGATCGTGGAGAACTTTTTTATCATGGAATTGATCAAGATGGAAACAAAGTTTATACTGTTGGTAGAGGAAATTCAAAAATTTTGATTCCAGGGTTGTATAATTTAACTTCTATGCTTCATATGCAAAAAGTATTGAATGAGAAAATCATATTTTCAAATACATCGTCAACTGTTCCATTAGCAATGACTTTTGGTGGATTGTTTTCAAGATTATTAAAAATTGATTCTGTAGGAGTACCATTGCTTGTAAAGGGAGCAAAGCAATCATATAAGAATATAATACAACTTGTAAATCACACAGTTAAGGTAGCTAAAGAATGTAAATCAGATGTTATTATTTTAGATAATAAAGAATTTAAGTAAATATAAATTTTAAGTATGTATTGATGTGAAATGTCAGTACATACTTTTTTATTTTTAACTTAATTAATCAATGAGAAGAAATAAATAGCAATAAAGTTTAATAAATAGCAATAAAAATATTTACAATTTAAACAAAGTACAATATAATAGGTGTAGAAAATAAATAATAAGGATGTGTATTTATGAAAGATAAAAATGTTAAGATGCAAACTGCATTTAAATCTAAAGAAGGTAAAAATGAAGTTTTGAAATATTATGAATCAATAATTAATGAATCTGGGGTTAGTCATGAAGAATTTTATATTGAAACAACTTATGGAAAGACTTTTATTATAGCTAATGGAGAAAAAGACTTACCACCACTTGTATTACTTCATGGAAGCGGTATGAATTCTGTTATGTGGATCAAAGAGATGGAGAAGTATTCAGAGAATTATAGAGTATATGCAATAGATATGCCTGGAGAGCCAGGAAAAAGTATTGAAACTCAATTGTCGTTTGTAGGAGATGATTTATCAAATTGGCTTAAGGATGTTTTTGAAGCTCTATCCATAGAAAAGTCAAGTATTGTTGGAATTTCATTAGGGGCATGGTTAGGGGTGAAATTTTCCATTAAATATCCACAAAAGGTAAATAAACTTGCTTTGCTTTGTCCAGCAGGAATAGGACCTCAAAAAAAGTCATTCATTTTTAAATCTTTATTCTATATGTTATTAGGAGAAAGAGGAATAGATAAATTGTACTATAGAATTAATGGGGGCAAACTTATACCGCAGGTAATGTTAAATTATCAAAAATTAATTGCGAAACACTTTAACTTTAGAAAGGAGACTATTCCTATATTTAGAGATGAAGAAATATTAAAACTAACAATGCCTGTTGCAGTATTTGTAGGTGGGAAAGATATTATGCTACATTCAGAAAAGACATCAAAACGTTTAAAATCATTGTTAGGACATGCTAAGGTAAATTTCTTTCCTAATGAAGGTCATTCTTTAATTAATCAAGGAGATGAAATAAGAAAATTTTTAAATGAAGATATATAACTCATAATAGTTTTGATTTAGTTTTTGATTTTAGGAACTTAGTCTAAAAAACTATTGACTTAGAGTTAACTTCAAGGAGTATAATTACCTAATATAAAAGTAAATCAAAGTTAGGAGAGAAAATATGAACTTAAATATTTTGAACAACATAAATTCCCCAAAGGATTTAAAGGAATTAAATAAAGAGCAGTTATACACATTGGCAGAGGAAGTAAGAAATGCTGTAATAAATAAAGTTAGTCAAACTGGTGGGCATTTTGGACCTAACTTAGGAATGGTTGAAGCAACAATAGCATTACATTATGTTTTTAATTCACCAGTAGATAAGATAGTTTATGACGTTTCGCATCAGTCATATCCTCACAAGATATTAACTGGTAGAAAGCATGGATTTATAGAAAAGGATAAATTTGATTCTATAACAGGATACACTTCACACGTAGAAAGTGAACATGACTTTTTTATAGTTGGGCATACATCTACTTCAGTAAGTTTAGCTTGTGGACTTGCTAAAGCACGTGATATAAAGGGTGATAAGGAAAATATTATAGCAGTTATAGGTGATGGTTCCTTAAGTGGGGGAGAAGCTTATGAAGGTCTTAATAATGCAAGTGCTTCAGGAAAAAATATAATTATATTAGTAAATGATAATGATATGTCTATAGCAACCAATCATGGTGGACTATATAAAAATCTAGCTAAACTTCGCGAAACTGAAGGAACAGCTGAGGATAATTTCTTTAAAGCATTAGGTTTTGAATACCACTTTGTTAAAAATGGTCATGATATAGAATCTTTAGTTGAGGTTTTTTCAAAGGTTAAAGATATAGATCACCCAGTAGTTGTTCATATGAATACTATAAAAGGTAAGGGATATAAAGATGCTGAAATTAACAAAGAAGCATTTCACTGGGCTGCACCTTTTGACTTAGAAACTAAAAAGCCGCTATTTACAGGTTCAGGAGAAAATTATGGAGATATTACAGACAACTTCCTGATTGAGAAAGCAAAAGAAGATAGTCGTATTGTTGGAATATCTCCTGGAACACCTATGGGTGGATTTAATAAATTTAGATATGAATTTAAAAATCAATTTGTAGATGTTGGAATAGCAGAGGAACATGCAATTGCTTTAGCTTCAGGTATAGCATCTCAAGGAGGCAAACCTGTTGTATCAGTTATGAGTTCATTTGTACAAAGAACCTATGATCAATTGTCACAAGACTTAGCTATTAATAATAATCCAGCATTAATACTTGTCCAAGGTGGTGGAATCAGTGGCTCAGATGTAACTCATCTAAGTATATTTGATATACCTTTAATATCAAATATTCCTAATATAGTTTACCTTGCTCCAACAACAAAAGAAGAATATATAAGCATGATGGAATGGGGCTTAGAACAAAATGAACATCCAGTTGTAATAAAAGTGCCAGGAAAAGGGGTTATATCAACAGGAGAAAAAGTTTTAGCTGATTTTTCTACATTAAACACTTATAAGAAAGTAAATGAGGGAAGCAAAGTTGCAATAATAGCACTTGGAGCATTCTTTGAGCTTGGAGAAAAGGTAAAAGCAAAATTAAAGAACTCTATGAATATAGATGCAACACTTATTAATCCAAGATTTATAACTGGAATAGACAAAGAAATGTTAACTGAACTTATGGCTAATCACGAAGTTGTTATAACTTTAGAAGATGGAATACTTGATGGTGGCTTTGGGGAAAAGATAACAAGATTTTATGGTGCTAAAGATATGAAAGTCCTAAACTTTGGTGCAACAAAAGAGTTTACAGATAAGGTTGATGTAAAGGAACTTTTCAATCGCTATCATCTAACTGACGATCTAATAGTTGAAGATATAAAAAACATATTAGCCTAAAACACAAGTTTCAAAATATGAAAAAATATCCTCATTAAAGACTGTATAATTATAATTGTAAACAAGTGAACTAATTTGTTGAAAAATAATTACAGTTTAGATGGGAGAAATGAATATGACAATTAAGTTTCCAAAGGATTTCTTATGGGGTGGCGCTACAGCAGCAAACCAATTTGAAGGAGCATATAATGAAGATGGTAAAGGGTTATCAATTCAAGATGTTTACCCTAAGGGAATTATGGGTGGCATAACTGATGAACCAACAGAAGACAATATGAAATTAATAGGAATAGATTTTTACCATAGATATGCAGAAGATATAAAGTTATTTGCTGAAATGGGATTTAAAGTTTTTAGATTATCTATAGCATGGTCTAGAATATTTCCAAATGGAGATGACAAAGAACCAAACGAAAAAGGTTTAGAATTTTATGATAAAGTTTTTGATGAGTGTTTAAAATATGGTATAGAACCACTTGTAACTATATCACACTATGAAACACCATTAGCTTTAGCTAAAAATTATGATGGATGGAAAGATAGAAGGCTAGTTGGATTCTTCGAAAATTATGTAACAGTACTATTTAACAGATACAAAGGTAAGGTTAAATACTGGCTTACATTCAATGAGATAAATTCAGCATTACATGCACCATATATGAGTGGTGGAATTTTAACTCCAAAAGATCAATTAAGTAAAAAAGATTTATATCAAGCAATGCATCATGAGTTAGTTGCTAGTGCATCAGCAGTAAAAATAGCTCATGAAATAGATTCAAGTTTAAAGGTTGGTTGTATGATATTAGGAGTACCTAACTATCCATTAACACCCAATCCAGCTGATGTACTAAAGGCTTTAGAAGCAGATAGATCTAATCTTTTCTTTGCAGATATTCATGCTAGAGGTAAATATCCTAGATATATGAATAGATATTTCAAAGAAAACAACATTGTTATAGATATGGAACCAGGTGATGAGGAAATCCTAAAAAATACAGTTGATTTTATATCCTTCAGTTATTATATGAGTGCCTGTGCAACAGCTGATGAGAGTAAAAAGGCTGGAAAAGGAAACATTATCGGTGGAGTTCCAAATCCATACCTAAAAGCAAGTGACTGGGGATGGCAAATAGATCCAGAAGGTCTAAGATATATACTTAATGTACTTTATGATAGATATGAAAAGCCACTTTTTATTGTAGAAAATGGACTTGGAGCAGTAGATGAACTAATTACAGATGAGAATGGAAATAAAACTGTAAATGATGACTACAGAATTAATTATTTAAATGATCATTTAGTTCAAGTAGGAGAAGCTATCGAAGATGGAGTTGAACTTATGGGATATACTACTTGGGGCTGCATTGACCTTGTAAGTGCATCAACAGCAGAGCTTAAAAAGAGATATGGCTTTATCTATGTTGATAGACATGATGATGGAAGTGGAACTTTAGATAGATACAAAAAGAAGAGCTTTAACTGGTATAAAGAAGTTATAGCAACCAATGGAGAAAGTTTAAAAAGAAGAGAATATTAAATAGAATTTTTAAAAAGCAACTGAGGTTATATCAGTTGCTTTTTTTGAAAAAACTATTGACCCTAACATGATGTCATAGTGTAATCTATACTTAGAGCTTAGAAATTGAAAACTCGTTGCCGGCAAAGTTTAGAGAATATTGAAGCTCTATAATCAAACTTGGAGGAATATTTATGAGAACAGTAAAACAAGTTTCGGATTTAACAGGCATAAGTGTTAGGATGCTTCATTATTATGATGAGATAGGTTTGTTAAAGCCAACTTTAACTACAGAAGCTAAATACAGACTTTATGATGATGAGGCATTAGAAACTCTTCAACAAATTTTATTCTTTAAAGAACTCGATATACCCCTTAAAGAAGTTAAAAAACTCATAGATAATCCAAGGTTTGACAGATCTAAGGTTTTAGAAAATCAAAAAAAGCTTCTTATTTTAAAGAGGAATAGATTAAATGATTTGATAAAACTAATAAATAGAACCATAAAAGGAGAGCGTGAAATGAGTTTTAAAGAATTTGATATGAGCGAATACTTTAATGTTCTTGAGGAATTTAAAAAGGATGAAGATAAGATAATTAAGGTATACGGTAGCATGGATAAATATGATGAAATGATTGAAAAAATAAGATCAAAAGAAGATGAAATAGCTGATATGGCTATAAAAGAGTATGGAAGTATAGAAAAGTATGCTAAAGCAGTAAAGCAAAATCTTAATAGTGATCTTTTAATTTTATCTGAGCAATATGCTGCATTTAAAAAAGAACTCCTAGAGGATACAAATCCAGAACTAGCAAGATTGTTTGAAAAACTTTCAGAAGATTTAAGAAAAGATACTTCATCAAAAGAAATCCAAGTAATTGCCGATGCAATAACCAAAACTGTAAAAAAGGATTATAAAATTTTTGAAGATGAAATTGGAGATGAGCATTGGTTCTATATGATTAAGCTATTTCTAATTAATGAAGAATGGATAAAAGATGTTGATAATAAATATGGTATTGGGGCATCAAAATTCATAGGTCAAGTACTAGAAATAAATTTAGGTGGTAAAAAACCTAAAATAGAAACCTTATATGATAATTTAGTTTTGGATTTAACTAAAGATCCATCATCTTCCGAAATCCAAAAAATTATTGAAGAAATAGCTTATGAAACAGATAAAAGTAATAAAATATACAAAATAGATCAAGGCGAAAATCATTGGGCATATATGTCTGATCTTTATTTAAATAATGATATATGGATAAAAGTTACTGATGATAAATATGGAGAAGGAAGATCAAGATTTATAGGTGAAGCCTTTAAAGTATATGCAGATAAATGTAAAAACTAAAAAGATTATATTTCTAATAAAGGAAACTTATTTTGAGTTTCCTTTTATGAATTTAGGAAGCGTCAAATATTGAATAAAATAATATGTTGACAAGAAAGGATATAAATCCTATAATTAATTCGTACTCGAACGAATGAGGTGTTGAGAATGGATAAGAAATGCATTATGGGAAAGATTAATATGATTAGTGAAACTTTTGATAAATTTATGATTAAAAAAATAAAAGCTGAGGGCTTACCTATACTGCAAAATCACATAACATTATTTCATATTCTACCCGAAGATGGTTCTAAACTACTATTTAATGAAGTAGTAAACATGTGGAAGATATCTAAATCGTCGCTATCAGATATTATTAATAAATATGAAAATCAAGGATTAATTAATAAATGTGAATGCCATGAAGATAGAAGAAGTATTCATATAAGTTTAACAGAGGATGCTATGCCCATAAAAACAAGAATTTTAGAGCTAGAGGAAGAATTTCGAAATGTGTTATTAGAAGATTTTACTCAAGAAGAAAAAGTTGTGTTTGAAGATAATATTAATAGTGCATTAAATAATATCAAAAAAATGCTATAGGTGTATTTTTTTAATGATATTATACGTACACGTACGAATAGTTGTTGGAGGAAGGTATTTTTATGAAAGAATTAATAATTAAATCATTAGATAAAATTAGACCAATATTACAAAATGATGGTGGGGATGTTGAATTTGTTGGTGTTAGCAATGATGGAGTTGTAAGTGTTAAAATGCAAGGCGCTTGTGGGAATTGTCCTGGAGCTATGATGACTATAAAAATGGTTATAGAAGATAGATTAAGACAAGAGGTGCCAGGAGTTAAGTCTGTAATAGGGGTTTAATATTATTTTAAGATGTATTTCGTAAGTTAAGGAAATGCAGCTTAAAGTAAATCAATACGTTCGAGTACATTTTTAGTGATTTTGGTTAGGTTAGGGAGGAAACTATGTTTACTAAAATAAAAAATAGGCTAGTTTTTAATTCAATTAGAAAAAGATTAATTTTTAATTTTACTTTAATAGCAGCAATAATATTAGTTATTTGTACGATCTTTTTTACTTTTGAAATGAGAAAAGGTATAGAAAATCAAATGAAAGCTGATGGAATAACATTAGTTAATAACATAAAAGCCAATATAGAAAGTCTAGATAATATTGATATTAAAAGTATGCAGGAAGTAATAGATGCCACAGATAGCATATCCGTAAAACATATGAATGAACAAATACATAAAAGCCTTATTAACAGTATTATATTTGGGTTTGTAATATTAGCCCTAACTTTTATAGTTGCATTGCAAATTGGAAAAAGGATAGCAAAACCTATAGAGATAATTAAAGATGCTATAGAAAAAGCAGGAGAGGGAGATTTCACAGTAGAATATACTATTAATAGTAATGACGAAATAGGGAAACTTGCTAATGCTAGTACAAAAACTAGAAAAAGTATGAGAGAACTTGTTAGAAAAATTAAAGTCATATCTGAAAGTTTAAGTAACATATCAAATAACATATCTAGCGGAGGAAATCAAATAGCATTATCAAGTGAAGAGATTGCATCAGCAGTTAATAATGTATCACAAGGTGGAATGAAACAAACAGAATCCCTTGAAGAGGCAGTAAACTTACTTAAGAATTTTTCAAGTGACTTAAATGGAGTAAATGATAAATTAAATATATTGTCTAAAGATGGAAAATACATAAGAAAAGATGCAAATGCAGGTGCAGAGAAAATTAATAATCTCTCCGCTAGTGTAGATGAAATGCTTAATTCATTTACTCTTGCAAAAACAAAAGTTGAAAATCTAGATGAAACAATATCTCAAATAAATTCAATTGTTGATGTAATAAATGGGGTTGCATCCCAGACAAATCTATTAGCTTTAAATGCTTCAATTGAAGCAGCAAGAGCTGGTGAATCTGGAAAAGGATTCTCAGTAGTTGCAAATGAAATAAGAAAGCTTGCTGAAGAGGTGTTAATGTCATCAAAGGGAATAGCTAATCTTGTAAATACTGTTACAAAAGAAACCCATGATGTTTATAATACTACAGAGCATGTAACAAATATAGTTGCTGAAAGTAGGCAAGATATAGAAACAGCAATTGATGCATTCAAACAGGTAATTATAAGAGTAAATGATATACCTAAGGAAATTAATGAAGTACATAGTGTTTTAAAGGGAACTGTAGGTACAAGTAATGGAATATTAAAAACCGTAGAATCAATAACCTCTGAGTCTCAAACAATTACAGCTTTATCAGAGGAAGTAACTGCTTCAACAGAAGAGCAGGCAGCAATTACAAATGAGATGTTCATAACTTCTAAAAAATTGGTTAATATATCAAAGGTATTAGAGAAAAATGTTTCTGCCTTCGATATTTAGTATATATTTAAAGTCAGGCAATAAGGCCTGACTTTTTCTTATACAGGTAAATCTCTCTTTGAAAAAATAAATATACTAATGCTATAAAGTATAATTGAGATTGTTGTAAGTGCAATTACAGGAAGTAAGATGTTTTTTCCTGAAATAATATCGTTAGTATTGAACAGAGTGTATAGGGTAAAGTACTTCAGATTTTCAAGTTTTCCACCCATATTAGCTATCATCTGAATCAGATAAAATATAACGGGTATACCTGCTCCAATTGTGAAAGAAAGTTTAGTATCATTACTAATACTTGAAGCAAAAAAGCATATCCCACTTACAGCTAGGTGAAGCATAAATACTGAAAAGTTAATCTCAATTAATTTCTTAACATCAAGAGCTCCAGGATGAAAAAATGCGGAAATAACTATAATTGCAACAGTAGCATAAGCTATAAGAATAGCCATATTAACCCATAAACATAAAGCTTGAGTTAAAATAATTTTTATTCTTTTATTAGGAGTTGCAAGAAGATATGCCATTGATCCGCGATCCATATAGCCAGCCACAAGTTTATTTGCAAGGATTATAATAAATATAATAGGAAACATCAAAATTATAAATCCATATAAATAAGAAGATAAAAAGCTAATAAGTGAACCACCGCTTGAAACCATACCAAATGCTTTCATTACTTCAGGCATAGCTTGTACCATCTGTTCCATTATATTATTTTTTTCAGGATCATAAAGATAAATCATGCTTAAAATATATAATGTTAAAATATAAATAAAAATCATAAGAAGTTTTGAATTAGCCTTCATTTCACGTTTAAATAATGGCAAACTAATCATTTTTTTCACCTCCATAATAGTGTGATGATTGTATATCTCCATAAAAGTGTGATGATTGTATATCTCCATAGTAGTGCATAAATAATTCCTCAAGGCTTTGGGTTTTAATATCTAAACTTTTTACTTCATATTTCCCTAGAGCATGTATAAGGGGCATGACCTTACCTTTTATAGATACCGTAACTTGATTTTTAACTATTTCTTTTACATTAAACCCATCATTAATAAAGTTTTTTGCCATTTCTTCATTTAAGAAGGTTATAATATAGGATTTATGTTTTGAGCTAGAGAGAGTTTTCATATCTTCGATAGCTACTAATTTACCATTTTTAATAATCGCTGTACGGTCACAGGTACGTTCGATTTCATCAAAAATATGAGATGACATAAAAATTGTTTTTCCTTTTTCTTTTTCTGATAAAATAAGATCTAGGAACTTGCTTTGCATAAGTGGGTCAAGACCTGAAGTTGGTTCATCTAGAATAATAATATCTGGATTATTCATAAAAGCACAAACTATACCAATTTTTTGTTTCATCCCTTTGGACATTTTTTTTATTTTTCCAGACGGGTCTAAACTAAACATATTGATTAGCTCCTGAGCACGGCTAAAATCCTTAACACCTTTCATTTCTGAGATAAATTTAATGAAGTTAATTCCAGTCATATCATCCATGAAAGCTATTTCTCCAGGTAGATATCCTAGATTTTTTTGAATTATGTGACTATCCTTGCTACAGCTTAAACCATTGATAGAACAGCTTCCTTTGTCTGGATGAATAAACCCCATAAGATGTCGTATAGTAGTTGTCTTTCCAGCTCCGTTTGGACCTAAAAATCCGAATACCTCCCCTTTTTTTACCGAAAGATCTAGATTAAAAACACCTTTTTCACTTCCATAATCTTTAGTTAAATGTTTTATTTCAATAACATTCATAGTTATATTTTCCCCCTTTACTATATAATTTGAACTAAAGCGCCTTATGAGTTCATAATACTCCCGATTTTATAGTAAGTCAATATATTTTGAACTTAATTTAATGTTAAAGTTCAAAATATATTGTGGTATAATTAAATAAACATACGTATAAATATAGGTGGTGATATGATGAATGGATACGAAAGAAGAACTGAGGAAAAAAAGAAATTAATTTTAAATACAGCTTTAGATATGTTTTTAAGAAGCGGAATATCAAATACAAGTGTTTCAGATATAGCTAAAACAGCAAAAGTTTCAAAGGTTACAATTTTTAATTATTTTCAAACCAAAGATAATTTAGCTAGGGAAGCCTTAAAGATATATTTCGACCAATATATTAGTTCTTTTATAAATATAATAGAATCAAATAAAACCTTCATAGAGAAATCAGAAGAAATATTTTCTCTATCAGCAGAAAATGCTCCAACTATGATGGAATCTGATATATTAAGTAAAGAAGTATGGGAAGATCCTTTAATGCAGCAAATTTATAATGAATTAGTAAATGAATCCATGCTGTTTTTAATAAAGTACATAGAACAAGGGAAAAAAGAAGGAATAATAGACTCTGTTATACCGACTAATGCATTAATTTCATTTATATCCATGTGGGCTGCTTTATCTAATCCAGGAACTGGAGATGCAAGTATCGAATATATTTTAGGAGTAAGTAAATTGTTTTTCTTTGGTATATTTGGAGATAAGGATAACTTAAAAGAAAGAAGCCGATTATTTAAATCTTATGAAAGAGTAATAACTGGGCAGGAGCAAAAAGATAGAAATAGTAACTTTTAAAAATAAACTGCTACAAAACTAAACATTTTAGTTTTGTAGCAGCTTAGTTATATAACAAAATTAATACTAATTCCAATTGTAAAAATCCATATCAATAACTTCCTCAGTTCTTACATCTAATTTATCATTGATTTTAATAAGTTCTGATGAAGGGCCTGTAACTCGAATTCCATATATCTTAATGCCATTATCAAGAATATACTTGGCATTATCTAAAACTCTATTATCGAAGTTTTGATATTTTATTAAACTCTTATTTGCAGAGATATATTTCTTATTTTCATCTAGCCATTTTAATTCTTCTAAAACTCTTTTTTCGTATTCTGTGTTTTTATAATTTAATTCCTCTGAAAATAAAGTTTCATTAGTAAATAAACTTCCGGGGATTCCCCACTGGACATATTGATTTTGTCCACTACTCATATTTGAAACCTTAAATTCCTCATTTCCACATTCTACTGCCATCCATACAATTTTTAAATCTAAGTCTTTTAAAGATTCTAGTAGATTTTCTAAATTTGTTACTGAATTTAGAGAAATATCAACTAGAGCTACAGTAGTATCACTGTTCTTTTTAAGTGTATTTACAGCTTTTGTTGGAGAAAGCCTTTGTGATAAAGTATCCGAAAGTTGAATATTTGGATGAATGAATTGAACAAAAGGAGTTACTGGACTTTCATAAGTTCCAGAAATCATATTAAAATTTCTAGAAATAGTAGTAGAGTTTTTATTTTTTGCACCTATGATTTCTTTTGTGTAAGTCTCTATATCAAAACTATATTTGCCAAAACCAGCATGCTTATTCCCAAATCCAACTACTGTATAAGGAGAAGTAAATTGAGTAATATCCGAAAGTGTTCTTGTAATATCAGAAATTTTAGGATAATAAACAAACTTAAATACACTTGGGATTACAATAAAAAACATACTTATAAAAATTAAAATTGATATTATTGTTGTAGTAAAAACCTTTAATATCAAAGTTTTTCTAGCTTTATTTAAAACTTTTTTTGTATTTATTGAATTAGAGTAGTCTTTATTTTGAAATATTTGCGATTCTAACTCATCTAATAATTTCATACAATTAGGACAGTTGCTTAAATGAATAGATATTTTTTGCTTTTCCTTGGGGTCGCATTCATCATTTAAATATCTTTTAATGTTTTCTTTAACATCATTGCAATTCATAGAGTACCTCCATTTCTAAAGTTTTTATGATTATCCTCATACAGCTTTTTAAATTTATTTCTAGCTCTGTAAAGAGTGACTTTTACTTGCACTAGACTCATTCCAGTTAATTTTGATATTGCTTCATAGGATAACTCCTTAAATTCTCTTAAAATTAAAATTTCTCGATAGTTAGCTTTAAGCATGTTAAGAACATTTCTAACTTCATCTGAATCTTCATTTTTTAAAAGATCACTATAAGGAATTGCTTCATATGAAACATCTTCTTTTTCAATTTCTTCTGTAAATTTGTATTTGTTTTGCTTTTTCACATAATCAAAGTATAGATGTTTTGAAACAGTATAAAACCAAGCTATATTCAGTTCCTTTTTACTTATGAGGATTTGCTCTAGTGCCCGACAAAAGGTTTCTTGAACAATTTCCTCAGCAACATGCTTATCTCCAGATAGCTTCATAATATAGCTGAATAATTTATCTTTTATTTCACTGTAGAGCTCTTCCAGTTCAGGCACTTTCTCACCCCTTTCATCTATATAACAATTAGAAAAGTAAAAAGTTACACTAAAAATATAATCTTTTAATATTAATATAATTTAATATTATCTGGCCAAGCATCTTTTCTTAATACACTCCATGTTTTATCAATATATTGATGTGTATAAGCTTGTTCGATTAAATGGTATTTATAAGTGCCTTTTTCTGTTAATTCATATCCATCATTTGTTTTACGTATAAGACCCAAAATTCTTCCAAGACTTAATTCTAATTTAAACATTGAATCTAAATCTAAATTAAAAAGATTTTTGAAATTTTCCTTACTTATTTTTAAAGTATAGGAATTCCAAAATAGCCAGTATAGTGCTCTGGTTCTCTTTGTGAAATTTAGTGTTAAAGCAGTTGGTACTTTATTATAATTTAAGCTATGTATATATTCTTCTACAGAAAAGGTGTTAACTTTAAAGGAATCCTTTAAGAGAGTAGTAGCACTTGATCCAAAACCTATAAAGTTATTTCTTGTTACAGATGAATATTTAGGTGCATCTTTTTTACCAAAGGTCCATACAGCTGTTCTGCTGCAATTAAATTCCTCGCTAATTTCTTCAAGGCTTCTTAGTAGAACTTTTTTATCTCCTTTTTTTAATGGAGTACTTTTATTATTTGCATAGGAAAAATCAATAAATGGGTAAGTAGAAACTTGAGTTGCACCTGAAGTGAATGCAGAAATAAAATCCCTTCTTAAATCCGCTTTAGTTTGTCCATCTATTCCAAACATAAGATCTACATCTATAGTAAGAAAGCCAAAAGAGGCGGCTATTTTTACCTTCTCACTACCATCAATGTAACTTCTACCTAAAGTATTTAATGTATTCTTATTAAATGATTGGATACCTATACTAATCATATCGAAACCGATTTCTCTTAGTTTTGAAAGAGTATCATTATTAATATCCTGTGGATGAAGCTCTATGCCTATATTGGACTTTATATTAAAATTATTTTTAAGCGCAATAAATATATCAGAAAGTTCATCAATCATAAGTGCTGGTGAGCCACCACCAAAATAGACACTGCTTATTTGATTCGCATTTCTATTTAATTTACCGACAATATTAATTTCTTTAATCAATGCATCTTTATAGGAAGAGACTAATTTTTTATTATATTTAACTTTGTTATAGGGACAAAAAGGACAAAGTGTTAAACAAAAAGGAATGTGAACATATAGACCTAATTCTGGTACATCCGTATTGAATTCAGTCTTATTATCATTTGTAAAATAAAAGGTTTTAGAGATTTAGTAAAAAGTAGTCTTAGTAAACTTGTAATCATTAAAAACACCTCTCTAGTCTTTATAGAATTCCATAGTACTCAAAAAGTAAATAGTTACAATATATTGTAATTTTACGATATGGTTACTAGATAATCAAAGAAAATATTCCAAATTATTCTTAAAAAAAGATTAAGAAATACCAATATTACTATAAAAGTTAAGGTTTTCATATATAATGAAATTACTAATAATAAAGGCAACTTTGATTTAAAGGGGGATAAATAATTGAATGGCAATAAGAAAAAAGTTTTAATAATTATATTGCTTCTTTTGAGTGGTTATTATTTCTTTGTAGGAAGATATGAAATAGTTGTTTATAATAAACTGAGATATTTTAAGTCAAAAATAAAAGCAAGCTCTTTAGATGAGAAAATTGTTTTAGACTCATTTAAATTTGATATTACTGATGAATTTGAAAAACTTAAAGATATTTATGTAGATAATGAAAATATTGTTGAAATTCATAAATCAAGAAAGGCAGAGAAAGCTAATCCTAGAAAAATAACTATTAATAGTTTAAAAGAAATAAATGAAAAAGATTATACTGATTTAGAGCAAATGGATAAGTATTATAGTTTTATAGAAAGATTAAGAGAATACAATCCTTATGAACATAAAGTTATTGAAGTAAATTATAATATAGTTTATTATCCAAAACATGCTGCTGGGGCACAATGGGGAAATGGGAATTGGACTAGGTACTATGTAGTTACAAGAGAAAAAGAAGATTCAGACTGGAAGCTGTTTGATGTTTATTGGCAGATATAGAATGGGATTATTTTAACTCCTAAGATTTACTAATAGTATAGATCTTAGGAGTTTTATACTATCTTTAATATAAATCAATTATCTCTAATGATTTCTTTTTAATTTCAGTGATAGCTTCAAAAGGTTCTAAAATTTTTATATCTTTACCATAACTAAAGGCAAATTCTATTCCTTGCCATAATGAATCAAAACTTATATAAAGATGGAGCTCGTCATCCCTATAAGTAATTTCTTTTATTGTTATAAAAGGCCTTTTTTTAATGCTTTCAAGTATATTAGGATTAATTTTAAAGATGAAATTGTATTTAGGTATTAAAGTTTTAAATTTACTTACGGAATTTTCCCAATAGTTTTTCAGGTTAAATTCTGAAGGTCTAGTAAATTTGTCACTAGTCAAAGTAGCTGATTCAATAGAAGATATCTTGTAGGTTTTAATAGTATCGCAATCTATAGCAACTAGATACCAGATACTCCTTTTGCAAACTAAGCCTAAAGGATTTATAGTTATTTCTTTTTTCACATCTATCTTTTTGTAACACATCTTTAATGATTTTGAACTCCATGTAGCTTTTTGTAATGTTGAAAGTACATCTTTGTTTGTAAAAGTTTTTGAATTATTCCAGGTATTCATATCAATATAAATATAGTTCTGAAAATTTTCAAATTCCTTATAATTATCAGGTGAAGAGTCTCCTAAAATCTTCAATATAGTAGTGTTTTTAAGGTTTTCTATTCCTAGATCTTCAAATATCTTATCTCCAGTAGGAATAAATAAAGAGAGAAGCTCATTTTTATTTATTCCTGTAAGGGTAGTCTTATAATTGCCTAAAAGTGTTATGCCTCCATTTATACCTTTTTCAGTTACAATAGGTATTCCTATACCACTTAATGAATCAATATCTCTATAAATGGTTCTTACAGAAACCTCAAGTTTTTTAGACAATTCTTGAGCTGTTAACTTTTTGTATATTTGTAATAACATAAGTATAGAAATTAATCTGTCTGCTCTCATTATTTCCTCCATTTATATGACATAGGTTGTCAGTTTTTATATCTTATAATTAATTATGTATTAAATCAACATAATTATAAAGCATATAGAAAAGAATATTTATAACATGTGAAGGAGGATTTTTAAATGGAAAGAAAAATAATTTTAAATCTAGCCATTAGTTTAGATGGATTTATAGCTTCAGAAGATGGTACCTATGAGTGGATTGTTGGAGATGGAGACCATAAATTAAATACAGGAAAACATGATTTTAGTAAGTTTCTTGAAGGTGTTGATACGGTAGTTATGGGAAAAAATTGCTATGATCAAAACATGCATCTTGAATATAAAAATAAAAAGGTTTTTATTGCTACATCTCAAAACCTTAAAAATAAAGAAAACATACATTTTATTAATGGAGATATATGCAAGGTTATTCTAGATGAAAAAAAGAAAGAGGGAAAGGATATTTACCTTTTTGGTGGAGGAGTTCTGGTAGATTATTTTATTAAAGCTGACATTATAGATGAGTATATCATAGGTATAATTCCAATTATACTTGGAAAAGGAAGACCACTATTTTTACAAAATAATCCTACAGTAAAACTACATCTTGATGAATATTTAATAGAAGATGGAATTACAATCTTAAAGTACTCAAAGAGATAGTAAGACCTTGACAACTGAAAAGAAAAAGATTACAATCAATTCGTATTCGAACGAATGAGGTGGTAATAATGGATAAAAAATGTGTTATGGGCAAGATAAAAATAGTCAGTGAAGTTTTTGATAAATTTATGACGAAAAGGCTTAAGGCAGAAGGAATGCCTATATTACAAAACCACATAACTCTATTTCATATTTTACCAGAGGATGGATCTACATTGCTTTTTAATGAAGTTGCAAGTTTATGGCAGATATCAAAGTCTTCATTATCAGATATAATAAATAAGTATGAAGGTCAAGGATTAATTCAAAAATGTGAATGCCATTCAGATAAAAGAAGCGTTCATATAAGATTAACTGAGGATGCCATGCCAATAAGAAAAAGAATTTTAGAATTAGAGGAAGAATTTCGCAGTATATTATTAAAGGATTTTACAGATGAGCAAAAAGAAATTTTTGAATGTAATATAGATAAAGTAATTAACAATATAAATGATTTTAGATTTTAACTTATAATAATGCCAGGCTTTTAAGTCTGGCATTTATTCTATTGAAATGAAAATACACAAACCCTCCAATATCGCACCAGAGTTTATGTATTATGATATAATCTGACCTGTATATTGGAGAAGGGAGGTAATTAGTTGAAGGTCTATAGAACATCAGATGTGGCTAAGATCATAGGTGTACACAACAATACTATTTTAGCTTATGAAAAATCAGGATATATAAGCAATGTTGAAAGAAGTGAAAATGGTTATAGGATTTATACAGATAAACATATTGAGCAAATTAAGCTTGCAAGATTAGTTTTAAAAAATGATATAGTAAAAGTTTATATGATATTTAAAGTAAGAGAAATTTTAAAAACCATTGCAAGGAATGAATTAGGTATAGCTTTGGATTTAAGTAAGAAATTCTTATTACAAATAAAAGTTGAAAAAGCTAATGAATTTATACTTATTAAAGAAATAAAAGAGTTAATAAAATTTCATATTGATGAAAATAAGAAGATTTCCTTAAAAAGAAGTGAAGTATCAAAAGAAATCGGTGTATCTATGGATGTGATTATTAATTGGGAGAGAAATGGACTATTAGAGGTGCCAAGAAATAATAAAAATAATTACCGAATTTATTCAGAACATGAAATTATTCTATTGAAGACCATAAAACTTATAAGAAAAGAAAACTACAGTACTCAATGTATTGGGAAAATGATTAGAAAAATAGAAGCTAATAACTTTGAATTTCTACATAGAGAAAATGAATTATTATCACCTATAGGAGATAGACAAAAGGATATGGAAAATTTGATATGTCACCTAAATAAAATGAAGGAGGATTGAATAAGTATGGATAAAGAGTTTATTGTTTTAAAGGGCTTAAGGGAAAATAATTTAAAAAATGTTTCACTAGAAATACCCAAAAGAAAAATAACAATATTTACAGGGGTGTCTGGCTCTGGTAAATCATCTATTGTTTTTGAGACAGTAGCAAAGGAAGCTCAAAGACAGTTAAATGAAACCTTTAGTGCATTCATAAGAAACTTTTTACCAAAGTATGGTGAGGTTAAAGCTGATAAAATAGAAAACTTATCTACCCCAATAGTAATAGATCAAAGCAGACTTGGAGGTAATTCAAGATCAACTTTAGGTACTATTACAGATATAAATTCTTTCTTAAGAGCCTTATACTCAAGATTTGGAAGTACCTATATAGGTAAAGCAAATATGTTTTCCTTTAATGATATACATGGTATGTGTCCAGAATGTCAAGGTCTTGGTAAAAAACTAATTCCTAACATGGCTGAAATACTTGATATAAATAAGTCTTTAAATGAAGGAGCTATTTTACTTACTGGGTTTGGGGTAGATTCTTGGCACTGGAAACTGTTTGTTGATTCAGGATATTTTGATCCTAATAAGAAAATAGTAGATTACTCAAAGGAAGAAATGGAGAAATTCTTAAATTCTCCTGCTCATAAAATAAAACTTGATGAAACAGGTAAAATGAACATAACCTTTGAGGGTTTATTAATTAAATTTAATAGATTGTATTTAGGCAAACAAGGAGAAACCTCAGAAGCATCAAAGAAAAAACTAAATAAACTTCTTATTGAAGATACATGTCCTAAATGTGATGGTAGAAGGCTTCATGAAAGAGTATATAAATGTTTAATTAATGGTTATAATATTTCAGATTTAACTAAAATGCAAATTGACGAATTAATTAAAGTCATTGGGGAAATAGAAAATCCAGAGGCAGAACCCTTTATAAAAAGTATAATAGAGAAACTTAATAATATTATAGACATAGGGCTTGGATACTTAACTTTAGATAGAGAAACCTCATCATTATCTGGTGGTGAATCTCAGCGTATAAAAATGGTAAAATATTTAAACAGCAATCTTATAGATTTGATGTATATATTTGATGAACCTAGTATAGGACTTCATCCAAGAGATGTAAATAAATTAAATAATCTTTTAATTAAACTTAGAGATAAAGGTAATACGGTGCTGGTTGTTGAGCATGATCCAGATGTAATTAAGATTGCAGATCATATAGTAGACATAGGACCAAGAGCAGGAAGAGATGGTGGAAAAATTGTATATCAAGGAAGGTATGAAGATTTACTTAAATCTGGTTCTTTAACTGGCGAAGCCTTAAAGAAGTCACTATCTATTAAAGAAAAAGTCAGAGAGCATAAAGGGTATCTAGAGGCAGTTAATTGTAATAAAAATAACCTAAAAAATATATCGGTTACCATACCTAAAGGGATATTAACTGTTGTAACTGGAGTTGCTGGCTCCGGTAAAAGTACCTTAATAAAAGATGAATTCTTAAAACAGAATAAAGATGCTGTACTTATAGATCAAAGTGCAGTATCAACTAATTCACGATCAAGTTTAGCAACCTATAGTGGAATCATGGATAATATAAGAAAAGTTTTTTCTCAAGCTAATAATGTTAGTATATCATTATTTAGTTCAAACTCAGAAGGAGCATGTGAAAATTGTAATGGAAGTGGAGTAATAGAAACAAATCTTGCATTTATGGAAAATATAAAAAGCACTTGTGATGTTTGTGAAGGCAAAAAATTTAAAAGTGAAGTTTTAGACTATAAATATCAAGGTAAAAGCATAATAGAAGTTCTAGATATGTCTGTTACAGAAGCTATTGAATTTTTTAACATTAAAGCAATAAAGTCAAAACTAGAAGCTTTAGAAGAAATGGGTATAGGTTACTTAAGCTTGGGGCAAACCCTAGACACATTATCTGGTGGAGAGTGTCAGAGATTAAAACTTGCAAGTGAACTACATACTAAAAGTTCAATCTATATTTTAGATGAACCTACAACAGGACTTCATATGGCAGATATAGAAAAATTTATAAATATAGTTGAAGGAATTGTAGATAGAGGAAATACAGTTATAATTATTGAACACAATGTAGATGTAATTAAAAGAGCAGATTGGATAATTGATATGGGACCAGATGGTGGAACTAGAGGCGGAGAAATAATATTTGAAGGAACACCAAAAGAGCTTCTTAAATGTGAGGCATCATTAACTGCTAAATATATTGAAGCTACTAAGAGCATATAAATAAAGAGAATTCACTTACTTTTCTAGAGTAGATATAGTATAATAATCATTAACGAATAATGACTATATAAAATAGCAGAGAGAATAGAATATTTACTGCAAGGAGAGTATTTATATGAATGAATTTTTAGAAATTGTAAGAGAAAGAAGATCTACAAATAAATTTATTAAGGGTATAAAAATCCCAAGGGAAGATTTTAATGAAATATTTAGGGAACTTTCTTTAGCTCCATCAGCGTTTAATTTACAGCATGCAAAATATTACATAGTAGAAGATGAGGAGTTAAAAAACAAAGTTTATGAGGCATCATTTAAACAGTACAAAATTAAAACTGCATCGGCAGTAGTAATTGTTACTGGAGATAAAAATGCATATTTGTCCGCTGATAAAATTTATGAGGGGTCAATGTTACTTGGAATGATTGATAAAACTGAGTACCAAATTATGATTGATAGTATTCATAACCTTTATACGGGGTGGGGAGAAGAATTTAAACATGATGAGGCAATAAGAAATGCATCCTTATCATCTATGCTTTTTATGCTTTTAGCAAAAAATAAAGAATGGGATACATGTCCAATGATATATTTTGAAAAAGAGAAGATAAGTAAACTACTAAATATTCCTGAAAATGAAGTACCTGCACTGATGATAACAATTGGCAAAATGGACAAGAGTAGTGATAAAATTAGAGGTTATAGAAAGCCTGCTACTGAATTTGTAAAATACTTTTAGAAATTTAGATATTGTAATGAGTTTAATCAATATATTAAAATCTTGAGAAATAAAGATTTTTTATTTTATAAAATTATAGATGTAGTGAGTCTAATACATACAATTGTAAATATATCATCTATTTGTTATAATTTACTATATTAAAATTAAATATACAAATGGGAGACTTTATGAAAAAAATACTTATATTTACAGTTATTGGATTTGTTTTAGCTTTATCATTTAATTTATGGGGGACTATAGGAAGGTTTAATAATGTAGCTATTATAACTAAAATATATATTTATTATAATAGCTACATTATTACCATAACTCTAGCTTCTATGATTATTCTATTAACATACAAACATAAGGAAAAGGTGCTACCATACTTTATTTCCTCCGCTTTAATCTTAGGTGTAGTAAACTACATAATCATGGATCTTAACAATAAATACTATTATACATTTGATAAATTTGATAATGTAGTTGCATTTATACTTTTTACTCCTTTAGAGCTATTTTTTATATTTGTAGCTTATGGATTTGAACTTTTGGTATTAAAAATGATAAAGTTAGTTGGAAATTATTGTAAGAGGCTTGGGTAAGTGAAGAAATGCAGTTCTAGATGAGTATGATGTAAACTAGCGTAATTAATCAAAACATAATCACACATAAGTAATCAAATTTAATAAATTCTGAATAAAGACTGCTATAAGTATTTAAATATCGTACTTATGGCAGTCTTTAAATAATGAAAAGAATAACTCTAATTGACTAATTTTAAAAAAAATAGTTGTATAATACAACTATTGCATAGTACAATAATTGCAGGAGGTAATTGATTATGATTAATGAAAAACAACTAAGAGAATCTATAAGAATAATGGAAAGAAAACTTGGAGTTTTAGAGGAATGTGGCTATTCATGTTGCGATATTACAATGTCACAATGTCACGCATTAGTAGAAATAGGACGAGTGGAAAATATCTCCTTAAATCAATTAGCTGAATTGTTAAATTTAGAGAACAGTACAATGAGTAGAACTGTAAATAGCCTTGTTTCAAGAGAGTTAGTTAAAAGAGATATTGATCCAGAAGATAGAAGATATGTAACAATATCACTTACAGATAAAGGATATAAAATTTTTGAGGGAATAGAGAAAGATATGAACCAATATTTCAAAAAGATATATGATGGAATTCCAGATGAGAAAAAACAACAAGTGTTAGAAAGTTTAGATATACTTATAAAAGCTATAGATAAAATTTAAATATTTTAGGTTTAATTAAAAGGAGAAGAGATATGGACTACAAAGTTGAAAAGATGAGGTCAGAAGATTGGGATCAAGTAAAAGACATTTACTTAGAGGGAATTAATACAGGGATAGCAACATTTCAAAATGAAGTTCCTACTTGGGAAGCGTGGGATAAAGGACATCTTAAAATAGGTAGGTTAGTAGCACGCTCTAGTGATGGGGTATTAGGATGGGTGGCTATATCTCCAACTTCTAGTAGATGTTGTTATGAGGGAGTAGTTGAAGTAAGCGTATATATTGGAGAGAATTATAGAGGAAATGGGATAGGAACAAGTCTTCTGAAAAAATTAATTGAACAAAGCGAAGAAAATGGAATTTGGACATTGTGTTGTTCAATTATAAAAGAAAATTATGGAAGTATAGAAGCACATAAAAAATGCGGGTTTAGAGAAATAGGTATAAGAGAAAGAATATCTAAAATGCCTAATGGAACATGGCACGATGTTGTATTACTTGAAAAAAGAAGTAATATTACTGGTATGATATGATTAAAGTTTCTAAACTAAATTATTGTTATTAGAGAGCATATATTTTTTGTTTATATATGCTCTTTAATTTTATAATTTATTAAACTTACATCTCAAGTTTTTTATTATTAAGTCTAGAATTTGAGAAACACTAAATCCAATAGTATCAAGATGATCAAAGTTGAATATAATATAAATATATAGATGAGTGTAAATGTAATGCTATTATAAATCTCGAAATATTCAATAATAGTTGACTAAACATAGATAATCATCTATATTTAATACATAGACATCCATCTATATAAGGAGTGGTTTTATGAATTTAGATTACGAAGTTAATGCAAAAATATTTAAAGCATTATCAGATCCAAACAGATTAAAAATTATAGATATTCTTTCATGTGGAGAAAAATGTGCCTGCGATATATTGGAGAGTTTTGAATTTACTCAGCCAACCTTATCTCATCATATGAAAGTATTAATAGATTGTAAGCTTGTAAGGTCTAGAAAAGAAGGTTTATGGAATTACTACACTTTAGATAATACAAGCGCAAATAAGCTTGTTTTATATTTAATGAATATAGTCACAGAAACTGAAGACTGTATATGTAAATCTGTAGAAGATAATAAAAAGTGTTAAAAATAAA
The DNA here is from genome assembly GCF_022324845.1 of Clostridium sp. YIM B02506. Classification (NCBI taxonomy): domain Bacteria; kingdom Bacillati; phylum Bacillota; class Clostridia; order Eubacteriales; family Clostridiaceae; genus Clostridium; species Clostridium sp. YIM B02506. Next base: position 33,381 of record NZ_JAKGTG010000010.1, on the reverse strand, counting down.
TTTAAGGAGTTGTTAATTATGAAAAAAATGATTATTTTTGATCCTGCTATGTGTTGTTCAACTGGAGTATGTGGACCAGGAGTTGATCCAGAGTTATTAAGAGTGTCAACTGTATTAAATAACTTAAAAAATAATGGTGTGGTTGTTGAAAGACATAATTTATCTAGTAACCCACAAGCTTTTGTAGATAATAAAGTTATTAATGATATTTTAAATAGTGATGGGGTAGATACTCTTCCTGTGACATTAGTAGATGGTGAAGTTGTTAAAACAAAAGGTTATCTTTCAAATGAAGAGTTTTGTAAATATTTAGAGGTGCCAGAGGATTATCTTAAGGTTTCTATTAAAAAAGCAGAGATGAAGCTTAAACCTAAAAGTTGTGGTTGTAAGGATGGATGTTGTTAAAATAGAAAGGGGATTTTCAGTTTGAATAAATTTGATTTAAATGATATTAAACTAACTAAATATTTGTTTTTCACTGGTAAAGGTGGGGTTGGAAAAACTTCAACAGCCTGCGCCACTGCTATGACACTAGCAGACCAAGGAAAAAAAATCATGCTAGTAAGTACAGACCCAGCATCAAATTTGCAGGATGTTTTTTCTACCACTTTAAACAATAAAGGGGTAGAAATAGATGAAGTTCCAAACCTTGTTGTTGCAAACTTTGATCCAGAAGAAGCTGCAAAGGAATATAAAGAAAGTGTTGTAGGACCATATAGAGGAAAGCTTCCTGATGTAGTTATTAAAAATATGGAAGAACAATTATCAGGCTCCTGTACAGTTGAAATAGCAGCTTTTAATGAATTCTCAAACTTTATAACAGATGATAAAGTGAAAAATGAGTTTGATCATGTAATTTTTGATACAGCCCCTACAGGTCATACTCTTAGAATGTTACAACTTCCATCAGCGTGGAGTAACTTTATAAGTGAAAGCAAACATGGTGCATCCTGTTTAGGTCAACTAGCAGGTCTTGAAGATAGAAAAGAGATTTATAAAAATGCAGTTAAAACTCTATCAAATGGAGAGTTAACTACTCTTATTCTAGTATCTAGACCAGAGGTTTCACCACTTAAAGAAGCAGAAAGAGCATCAAAAGAACTTCAGGATATTGGTGTAAATAATCAAGTCCTTGTTATAAACGGAGTTCTTAAAAATCCTGATGATGAATTATCAAATAATATATTTAATAAACAAAAAATAGCTTTAGCTAATATACCAGAACACTTAAAGAATTTAGAAACTTTTGAGATTCCTTTAAGACCATACAATATAACAGGTATTGAGAACTTAAGAGCCTTTTTAAAAGAAGATAATATAAAATACAATCATCAAAAATTAGATGTAAATGAAATACCTAAGTTAAGTGAAGTAATAGAAGATTTATATAATTCTAATAAAAAAGTTATCTTCACAATGGGAAAAGGTGGAGTAGGAAAAACAACAATGGCTGCAACTATAGCTTTAGGATTAGCTAATAAAGGTAAAAAAGTACACTTAACTACTACTGACCCAGCTCACCATCTTAAATTTGTTTTAGATGAAAGTTATGGAATTACTTTAAGTAATATTGATGAAAAAATGGAATTAGAAAAATATACACAAGAAGTTTTAAAAAAGGCTAGAGAAACTATGAGTGAAGAAGACTTAGAATATGTAGAAGAAGACTTAAGATCTCCATGTACTCAAGAGATAGCAGTATTTAGAGCTTTTGCAGAGATAGTTGAGAAATCTGAAAATGAGGTAGTTGTTATAGATACAGCACCAACTGGACACACACTTTTATTATTAGACTCTACACAGAGCTATCATAGAGAAATAGAAAGATCACAGGGAGATATTCCTGAATCAGTGAAAAAGCTTTTACCTAGATTAAGAAATGAAAATGAAACAGAAGTAGTTATAGTAACTTTAGCTGAAACAACTCCTGTTTATGAAGCAAAAAGACTAGAAGATGATTTAAAACGTGCTGGAATTAATAGCAAGTGGTGGATCATAAACTCAAGCTTATATGCAACAAATACTACTAATGAGATTTTAAAGGCAAAAGCTAATAATGAGATTCCTTGGATTAATAAAGTTAATGAAATAGCTAAGGGAAATTTTGCTGTAGTTGAGTGGAAACCACAAGAAATAAAAGGGGATATGCTTTTAAGCTTATTGAAGTAATATGTAAAGTAATAATCGTAGCAATAGTTTTAGGAGGATTAATATTATGCCAAAGGAAAACGAAAGTAAAGGGTTAGGTGCCTTCGAAAGATATCTTACTATATGGGTTGCACTATGTATAATTGTAGGGATATTGATAGGACAGTTTTTACCTGTGATTCCAAATACCCTTAACAAATTTGAGTATTATAATGTATCAATTTCAACTGCTATACTCATATGGATTATGATATATCCAATGATGTTAAAAATTGACTTTTCAAGCATTGTAAATGCCACTAAGAAACCCAAAGGACTAATAGTAACTTGTGTAACTAACTGGCTTATAAAACCATTTACTATGTATTTGATAGCAGCATTTTTCTTAAAAGTTGTTTTTAAAGCATTCATACCAGCTGATTTAGCAACAGAATATCTAGCAGGGGCAGTTTTATTAGGGGCAGCTCCTTGTACTGCAATGGTGTTTGTCTGGAGTTATCTTACTAAAGGAGATTCTGGATATACCTTAGTTCAAGTAGCAGTTAATGACTTAATAATTTTGGTAGCTTTTGCACCGATAGTAGCATTTTTATTAGGTGTAAGTGATGTAGCTGTTCCATATGGTACGTTACTATTATCAACTGTACTATTTGTGGTTATTCCCTTAGCTGCGGGATATATAACCAGAACATCTGTTATAAAGAAAAAGGGTCTTGATTACTTTAATAATGTATTTATAAAAAAGTTTAATAATATTACAATTATAGGTTTGTTGTTAACACTAGTTATAATATTTTCCTTCCAAGGAGATATTATTTTAAATAATCCGTTACACATTCTATTAATTGCAATTCCATTAACAATTCAAACTTTTTTAATATTTGGAATAGCTTATGGTTGGGCAAAGCTTTGGAAATTACCTCACAGTATAGCAGCTCCAGCTGGAATGATTGGAGCAAGCAACTTCTTTGAACTAGCTGTTGCCGTTGCAATATCTTTATTTGGATTAAAATCTGGAGCAGCTTTAGCTACAGTAGTTGGTGTATTAACAGAGGTTCCTATAATGTTAACATTAGTTAAAATTGCTAATAGTACTAGAAAATCATTTGAAAATAAATAACGAAAGAGGTAATCATTATGACAAAACCAAAGGTTGCATTTATATGCGTTCACAATTCTTGTAGATCACAAATGGCAGAAGCCATTAGTAAATTATACGCTTCTGATGTTTTTGAGGCATATTCAGCAGGTACTGAACTTAAAGATCAAATTAATCAAGATGCAGTTAGAACTATAAAAAGCTTACATGGTGTGGATATGAATGAATCACATAAGTCTAAACTCCTAACAGATATTCCAGAAGTTGATATTGTAGTAAAAATGGGATGTAATGTAGTTTGTCCCTTCTTACCAGCTAGACATACAGAAGATTGGGGATTAGATGACCCAACAGGAAAAGCCGATGAAGAGTTTATAAAAACAGCAGAGACTATTAAAGAAAAAGTTTATGATTTAAAAAATAGAATACTAAATAATGAAGTTTAGAAAAAAATAAACTATACCCTGTAAAATAGACACTGAAAAGTGTGCTAAATTACAGGGTACTTTTATTATTATTAGTTTCAAACTTTATAATTAAGAATAATTATTGACTAAATATAAGAAATATGGTTTAATTATATTGTTACTAAAAGTAAGTAACGTGAAAAAATATATTATATAAAATCTTTTGAATTCTCACAAACTTTAATTATAAAATGATTTAAAATTAGGAGGTAATTATGAAAAATAAAATTATTAAAATAAATAAACTAGGTACACAATGGCAAACTAAAGATCCATTTTTATTTTGTGCATATCATAATGACGCTTTTCCAAAGGGAAATGACGAGATGGGACCAAATGCTTCTTTAGCTGGTAGAGATATTGGAAGTGATTTTCAGGGGAAAGATGGATGGAGTATGTATCATGGAGATGTGATTCCAGGATTTCCACAACATCCACATAGAGGGTTTGAGACAGTAACTATAGTAAAGGAAGGAATCGTAGATCATGCTGATTCTGCTGGAGCTACAGGACGATATGGAGCAGGAGATGTACAGTGGTTAACAGCTGGAAAAGGCTGCAACCATACTGAGATGTTCCCTTTAGTTAATAGAGATAAGGATAATCCATTGGAGTTATTTCAAATATGGCTAAACTTACCTAAAAAAGATAAGTTTGTTGATCCTCATTATAAGATGTTATGGAGTGAAGATGTGCCTGTTATAGAGAGTAAAGATACTAATGGGAAAATAAGCACTGTTAAGCTTGTAGCAGGTTCTTATAAAGATACTAAAAGCTTAGATCCATCTCCAAATTCTTGGGCTGGTGATGAAAAAAATAATGTTAGAATAGCAGTTATTAAAATGGAACCAGAAGCAGTTTTTGTTTTAGAAGAAGTTTCATCTACATTAAATAGAGCAGTTTATTTCTATTCTGGAGATAGCATAACAATTGATGGAACAACTATAAAAGTAAAAAGCGGAGTAGAGCTTGCTGGAGATGAGGTAATAGAAATAAAAAATGGAGATAAAGAAAGCTATTTGCTTCTTCTAGAAGGAGAACCTATAGGAGAACCTGTAGTAAGTTATGGACCATTTGTTATGAATTCTCAAGAAGAGATTGTTGAAGCTTTTTCTGATTACAGAACTACTGGTTTTGGAGGCTGGCCATGGGGAAGAGATGACTTTGTACATCCAAGAGAGCAGGGAAGATTTGCAAAATATCCAGATGGTTCAGTTGAGTATAAAGATAAATAAGATAAAGCTCATAATAGAATTTAGTTTTTCTATTATGAGCTTATATTTTAGATTTTAAAGTCTTTTTTTCTATAAATTATATAGGTAAGGGTGATACATATAATGCTTATTATTAATCCAAGTAGTATGTTAGTAGTATCAAAACCATTTTTAATAATTTCAGAAGGTATTGCATAATTAAAAGGTGAAAAGTATTTTAAAAACTCTAAGGAATCAATCATTTGAGAGAAAATTCCCAAAAGATAAGTTATAAAAAATGTACCAATAGATATTGGCGTAGCTAGTCTTAAATGAGGTATTAAGACTGAAATACTAAATCCTATAGACATAAATACCATTCCTACGAAAAACAGTCCTAAATAAAGTTTTTTCATATCCATTACCACATTAATAAACTCTATATCAGCAGGTTTAACTACTAAAGCGACTATTATTGACCCAATTGCCATAAGCATAATGAAAAGATAAAATAATACTACAGATGATAGAACTTTTGAGGTTACTATCTTAGTTCTACTAATAGGTTTTGCATATAAAAATTCTATAGTACCTTCACTTTCTTCTTCAATCAGTGATTTAGCTCCTAAAATACCTGCATATATAGCTCCTGCCATTGCAATATATTGAAAAACGTAAGCAAAATATTCATTTAACTTAGAGAAATCAGGAGCATCTTTTAGATTAAAGGCATCTAAAAGAGCTTCAGGAAGAGCATCCATTTTTGTATTTACTAACTCCTGCATACCACTATCTTTCATAGAAGGGAACATGGACATAAATAGAACAATTAGTAGAATACAAACTACGCTCCATATAATCAGGGATTTAAATCCTCTTTTTACTTCAACTTTAAAAACATTCATTTATTTGTCCTCCTTATAATAATAACTCATAAAGGTTTCAGATAAATTTTTTTCTTCAATGGTTAAATCTTCAATTTTATATTTACTTAAAAGGCTTAAAAGAGGGTTTATAGCACCAGAATAATAAAAGTTTAAAACTTCGTTATTTTTTTCTAAAATTTCTATTCCTAAAGGTATTAACTCTTCTTCAATGATCTCGTTAGTTTTAATGGTTATTTTCTTTATCTTTTTCCTAGAATATTCCCTAATATCCTTGATATCTATAATCTTTCCTTCTTTTATAATGGCAACTTTATCACAAAACTCTTCAACTTCGCTTAAATTATGGCTTGAGAAAAATATTGTTGAGCCTTCATTTTTTAATTTAGTGAGAGTTTCAAATAGTTTTTGTTGGATTAATGGATCAAGTCCATTAGTTGGTTCATCCAGGATTAAAAGTTTGGGTTTATTTAAAATAGCTTGTATAATTGCGACTTTTTTCTTATTTCCTAAAGATAGTTCAGATATATTTTTATCAAGTTCTATACTAAAATCCTTGCACATTTGTTGTATATATTCCTTATCGATATTATTATGAAAGGATTCACCATAGGAAATGATGTCTCTAACCTTCATATTTCCATAATATCTAACTTCACTAGGTACATAACCTATATTCTCTTTTATTTTCACAGAATCTTTTACACAATCAAGACCAAAAATCTTAGCTTCCCCATGTGTTGGAAAAATGAAGTTTAGAAGCACTTTAATAGTGGTAGATTTACCAGCTCCATTTGGTCCTATAAACCCAAATATTTCTTTCTCATTAACAGTTAGGTTTATATCTTCTATCCCTCTGTTTTTACCGTAGCTTTTAGTTAGATTTTTAATATCTATTATCTTCATTAATCTATCCTCCCTTTACGTTCTTTATATTCCTTAAGTCTGTTGTTAAGTCTTTCACCTGTAATTTTGTAATAAAAAAATAAAGAAGATGAGATGCTTAAATACAATAATGAATAACTGATTGTAAATATTCCAAATGATTGTATGTTCATAACTTGAATCCAATTAAAAAGATAAGAAAAAACAAATAATATCATATAACAAAGAGTAAAATGAATTATTATTTTCTTTTGTGAAGATAGAGATTTAAAGATATATTCTCCATAAACTAAAAAATGTATCAAGGTTAATAATAAGGTCATAGCTACAAACTTCCATATTAAACTTATTTCAATAGTTGTTTCTCCTAAAATTAAGCTTACAATAGAATAAAGTAGAGTAGTTGCAGTAAATATTAACCCCCATGTAAACTTAAATTGTACTATAATTTTAAATTGTTTCTCCATATAAAACCCTCCTTTAGAAGCCTAATATTTCTTTAATAACCGATACATATTGCCTTGAAATTAATAACTTCTCATCATTATCTAAAGTGGCTTCAAGTTTACCATTAAATTTATGAGATAGTTTTTTTATTCTAGAAATATTTATTATGGTTGATTTACTAGATCTAAAAAAATCATATTTACTCATTTTTTTCTCAAGCTCATATAACCTTAAGGAGATTTCATAAACCTTATCTTCTGTATACATAAAAGTTTTTTTATCTACACTTTCAAAATAAAGAATTTTAATAGGATCAACAACATAGGATTCTCCATTTAAAAACCCTATGATTTTTTCATCTGAAAGTTTTATTAATTCTATTATTCTTTTAACCTCATCATTTACTGACTTGCACTTAATTATTAACTCCGTATCTTCATTATCAGGAGACTCTTCAATAAGTATTTTCATTTTGCACCTCCTATAAATTTACTATATAATTTAATAACTCATTAGTAAATACTCATAAAACTAAGTTGCACTTTTTTGCTACTAAGATACGTAAAAATATTAGAAAGATTAAGAATGAGTTGATTATAGTAACGTATGTTACTGAAATATTTGTTAAATCAGCTATTATATAAAGTAAAGATAATAATGGAGGAATTTTCATGAAAAGATATGAAGAGCAAAGAAGTTTTTTAAAGTCTAATTTTAGTGAATTTAAGAAGATAAAAACTGATAAAATGAAAGGACTGCCTCAGCCACCTATTGTAAAACCCTATACTTCATTTTCTAACATAATTAATCTCCCAAAGGTAAGTGAAAACACTATTAAAAGTAAAAATATCTATAAATGTATAAAAGAAAGAAGAAGCACAAGGTTTTATAGTGAGGAATCATTAACTCTTGAGGAATTATCCTATTTATTATTGGCAACTCAAGGAATTACTGACACTAATAAATCAGGAATTACTTTAAGAACAGTGCCTGCAAGTGGGGCAACACATTCATTTGAAACATATTTATTTATAATGAGAGTTGAAGGAATACAAAATGGAATATATAGATATCTTCCAGATCAGCATAAACTTTTATTTATGTTTGAGTTAAATAATATAGAAGAGAAGGTTGATAAAATAACATTAGAGCAGCCCTTTGTACCTAATTTCGCTAAAAAAGCTGCTGTTCTTTTTGCATGGAGTACTATCCCATATCGTTCTGAATGGAAGTTTGACATTACAGCGCATAAAAAAATTCTAATAGATATTGGACATGTATGCCAAAATCTTTATTTAGCTAGTGAATCTATTAATGCAGGAGCATGCGCTATAGGTATATATGATCAAAAAATGATGGATCAACTTTTAGAATTAGATGGAGACGAAGAGTTTGTAATATATCTTGCTGCCGTTGGAAAAAAGAGAAAATAATGAAACTTAAATAGCGCAAAGGCGCTTTAACACTATATATTCTTAGGAATATAGGAATATATATTTTTATATTCTTATATTTTTAAGAATATTTATTTTTAAGAATATAAATTTTTTTATTTAAAAATTTAAATAAATCTGGGATTTTAGAGGATTTACTTTAATCATTAGTTAACATATCATGGTATTTTACATGGAATATAATGTATAATTAAATAAACCTCTCTTTATTGTGCACAAAAAGAGAGGTATTTAAAAGGAATATATTGTATTTTATTGTTAGGAGGTAACAGTATGGAATGGATTGAACGATTAAATAGTGCCATTAATTATATGGAAGAGCATATGAGAGATAGGATTGATTATGAGGAAGTTTCTAAAATAGCATGTTGCTCTACATATCATTTTCAAAGGATGTTTGCTTATATGGCCAACATACCACTATCAGAATATATAAGACGTAGAAGAATGTCTTTAGCTGCTGTAGATTTACAAAATGGTGATGAAAAGGTTATAGATGTAGCAGTTAAATATGGATATGATTCTCCTACAGCCTTTAATAGGGCATTTAAAAACGTTCATGGAATAGCCCCATCTCAAGCTAAAACTGAAGGGGTTTTATTAAAAGCTTTTCCACCTGTTAGCTTTATGATAACAATAAAAGGAGATACAAGTATGGATTATAGGATTGAGAAAAGAGAAGCTTTTAGAATAATAGGAGTTTCAGAACCTTTAGAAAAAGAAATAGAAAAGAACTTTGAAACTGTACCTAAGATGTGGGGAAAACTATCAATAGATGGAACTATACCAAAACTTGCAGCTATGATGGAAGGGTCTCCAATGGGACTATTAGGGGTAAGTTGTTGCAATGAAAAAGAGGATTGGAAATACTTTATAGCAGTTACAAGTGAAAAGGAAATTGATAGTTCATTTGAGGAATATGTTGTTCCTGCTTCAACTTGGGCAATCTTTTCTGGAGAAGGAACTAATAAGTCTATTCAGGAATTAGAGAAAAGGATTGTAACAGAATGGCTGCCAACCTCAGGATATGAATATGCAGATGCACCAGATATAGAGGTATATATTTCTCCAGATCCTAATAATGCAAAGTATGAAGTTTGGATTCCAGTAGAAAAGAAGGTGGTTTAATATGGTACATTTAGTATATTGTGATGATAAGGAAAAGGTGCTTGAGAAAATCTTAGAAGGCTCAAAAAGCATGATAATAAGAGCAGCTGCAGGCAGGAAAATACCTCATAGTAGAGTTTTTGAGGGAGAGAAGCTCTACCTTATGAAAAAAGGGACAGGGAAAATAACTGCTGAAGCCATGGTTAAATCTGTTCAAAATTATGTTAAACTTTCAGAAGATGAAATAAATGAGACTTTAGATAAAAATCAACCTAAGCTAAACTTGTCTAAAAAGCAGAAAGATCGCTGGCACAAAAAATGTATGTGCTTAGTTGAATTTACTGATGTAAAGGAAATAGAACCACTAGATTTTGATCATCAAGGTAATATGGACGATTGGCTTATAATTGAGAAAATAGAAGATGTAGTTGTTGGAACAAGTATACCTTATAATTATGAAAAATCAAAATTTTAACTATAAAATATGATATAATAACCATTAATTGAAGCAGATTAGACTTAATAGGAGAGGGAGTAGCTAAATGGATTTCAGCGTTATGTGGACAACTCAAGGAACTATGTTTCTAATGGTTATTATAGGAATAATATTACGGAAAAAAGGAGTTTTAACGGAAAATTCAAAAGGGGTTTTAACAGAACTTGTTTTAAACTTGATTTTACCATGTAGTATCATTACTTCTTTTAATATTGATTTTAATATGGGTATACTTAAGATTTTTGGAACTATCATGGTAATTGGCATAATTGCTCAAGTTTTATGCTATTTAATCTGTAGATTCGCATTTGATAGATTTGAAATAAGACAGAGAAAGGTCTTAAAATATGGAACATTAGTATCTAATTCTGCATTTTTAGGAAATCCCATTGCAGAAAGTACCTTTGGAGCAACTGGTTTAATGTATTCATCAATCTTTTGTATTCCTACAAGAATTGTAATGTGGTCTGCTGGATTAGCACAGTTTACTGATGAAACTGACAAAAAAGCTGCATTTAAAAAAGTGGTTTTTCATCCTTGTATGATAGCAGTGTATATAGGGATATCCCTTATGATTACTGGCTTAAGACCACCAACCTTTGTTTATAATACTATAGTTTCCATAGGAAGATGTACCACGCCTTTAACAATGCTTTTAATAGGCTCCATGATAGCTGAAGTTAAAGATTTAAAGACAATGATAAATAAGGATATTTTATATTTTACAGTTATACGTATTATAGTGATACCTGGACTAGTTTATCTAGGATGTAGATTAGCTGGAATTGATCCTATAATTACAGGAGTATCCGTACTTTTATCTGGAATGCCTGCTGGAAGTACTACAGCAATTATGGCAGCTAAATATGATGGAGATTATATATTTGCTACAAAATTAGTAGTATTTTCAACAATTATGACCTTAATATCAATACCTATTTGGTGTCTTATATTAGCATAAAAGTAGATAAGCCTCATAGATTATTAAAAATTTATAATAATCTATGAGGCTTATCTTTATAATCTTTAAAAATATTATCCAGTATAACTAGGATTAGCATTTCTATAGGAAATAGATCTTGTGATTTTTAAAGGTTTGTCTTCTCCTGGAAAATGTACAGGATTAATTTTAGTTTTGTTGTATATATCCACAACATCCTTAGCATCTTGTACTACTTCTTTAGCTTTAATAAGTCCATACATTCTAGGCGGCATAATATATATAGGAATGTCTGGATTATAGTCCTTTATAAGATTGTTAACGCTCATTATTAAATGAGGACAACATACGATAACATCAAACTCAGAAGTCTTATCCTTAGCCAATAAAAATGGGGAATATTCAATACTATATTCATTATCCATATTATTTTCTATTATCTCTTTTTTAAGCCTGCTTACCAAAGCGCTTGAAGAGAAACCACCACCACAGCACAAAAGAATTTTTAACATTTTAAACCCTCCATTTTTAGTAAAAATAGTATATAAGTAAATAATACCAATGTAAACGAAATAACTCAATAATTATATGGACAAGTTAGTATTTATTTATGTAAATAGTAGGTAAAGTATTACCACTTATAAAACAACTTATATTACAAAAACTAAAAATTAAATAAAAGTGTTATAGAGGTGGTTTTATGAAAAAGATTTTAAGATTTATTATGATTATTTTTATCTTTTTAACTTTAAATTTCATAAAGACAGAGGGTACAGATAGTAAAAGTATAATGGCTAATCTAAGTGAAAAAGAGAATGGAGACTATATTGCTATAACTCACCAACAAAGCAAAGGTCAAGTTTATTTCTTTAAGCAAGCGTTAGATGAATTAGGAGCAACATCTCCAGAGCAAGTTATTGACATCTGGACAAAGGGAGAAAGTACAAGAAATGGGGTTTACCATTATGCAGTTGCTTGTAAGGAATTAAAAAAAGAATTAATTGAAAAATTAGGTGAACCAGAAGAAGGATATTGGATAATTGGGGGCTCAAGCCCATGGCTTAATAAATATGAATTAATATCTTATAAGAAAATAAATGAAGATATGTTTGAGGCTAAAATAAAATTTTATTGGCAAACTTCTTTTTCACCAATCGAAACCACTGAAAATACGCTTATTCTTGGTAAGAATAAAGACATTTGGTGTGTAAAAGAAGTAAAGTAAATATATCCGGTATATTATAATATTTTTTGTATAAAAATTAAATGAGCAAATAGTTCATAGGTAGATAGACCAAATTTGAATTTGGTCTATCTATTCTTTTCCATCAATAAAGCACGAAAATAAGCTTCTCTTATAGCATTATCAACTATAGTATTCATGTGAATATCTATATTTTGATTCATTCCAATAAGTTTATTTAACATTCTTACTGTAGATTTTCTTAATTGATAAGTTCTCCTAACATCATATCCTTCTCCATCAACTTCTGGAGTTTTACGTTTCCCCTTTCTTTTTATTAAGTCTTTTTTCTCTTCTGATTTATTTACTAAATTTTTATCATCAATAGTATTAGTAACTTTATTTTCATATGATGAACTTATAAGAACTTTAATAACTTCACCATCAATCTCTTCATCTTCTTTAAGACCAATATACTCAATAGTTTCTACATTTTCTTCTTTTGTAATATCCACTATTTCTTTTTCTGATAGATTTTCCTTTTTAACCATATTCATCACCTCTTAATAAAATAATATTCAATAAAAAGAAAACTTGAACACTTCTAATCAGCTTTTTAACTTTTTAAATGCTTTTCTTTTTAACTTTTTAAATGTTTAAATGTTTTTCTTTTTATCTTTTTAAGAATTTAACTTTTTAAGAATTTAACTTTTTATTAAACATAATATTGAAATGAATCTAATGAGGCTTGGGAAGAAGCCTCTACAGCAATAATATGTTTAACTTTTTATTAAACATAATTATTAATCAAAATGAATTTAATGGGGCATTCCTGCGGAATCTCCTACAGCAATAATGTGCACTGCTATTCGGTAGACGCGCACTTCTTACCTGTAGAAACTTTTCTTCTTAAAAGTTTCATAAGAATCATCTTCTTCTTAACGTCAATCTAATCCATTTTACAATAATATAATAAATTAATGGAGCTTGAGAAGAAGCTCCTACAGGGCAGAATTTAATAAGGAATATAATGAAGATTGAGGAGCGCCTTCTACAGTAATATTGAAATATAATAATTTACTTAGTAGAGAAGATTACATCGCTAAATGAAACCATTGGGTTTATTTCCAGAAACTAAAACCATTAGTTAAATTATTAATTATCTCTTTATACATTAAAAAACCTTCAAATATATCGATAATTAAGTATAGATATTTCTTGAAAGGTGGTGCAAGATATGGACAAATTAACATTAAGAGATCTTTTTCCAGATTTAAATTTTCCGAAGTTTGAAATTAAGAGAGAACATCAAGGATTAACCTATGAAGATATATTAAAAATAGCCGTAGAAGAGTTATCTCAATATGTTGATTTTAAATCTTTAAGTGATAAGATTTCTGCAATTCAAGAAGAAGACGAGATAAAAAATGATCCTGTTTTGCAGTTCCTATATCAATTAAAAAAGGCAAGTGAAAAAGAAAAGGGCATCTAAATTTTAATTAGGATTTCTCGATAGCATATAAAACAAGCTCCAAGTTAGTAAAAACTTATTACTAACTTGGAGCCTTTCTAATTAATAGAGTTTAAAGTGTTTCACCATTAGATTCTATTACTTTTTTAAACCAAGCAAAACTTTTTTTCTTATATCTTTTTAAATCTCTTAAATCTTCAACAGCACGATTAACAAATATTAAACCGTAACGTTTATTCATCTGACCGCTAGAACTTAATATATCAGTAGAGCCCCACATAAGGTAACCTAATACCTGAACCCCTTCGTTTATAGATAATTTCATTTTTTCGATATGTCTCTTTAAATAATCTATACGATAATCATCATTAACCGTATTATGTTCATTTAATTCTTCATTTGCACCTATTCCATTTTCAACAACAAAGATAGGTAGGCCATATCTTAAATAGATATATTTTAATATAATCCATAATCCCAGCTAAGTCTAAGAAATTGACTTGCTGGGATTTTTAAAAACAAGAAAATTAAACGTAGCTATTTAGCTGTGGTAATTTATTGTTTTTCTTTTATTAGATTTAGAAATAATATTGATACTATATAAGCAATACTGGAATATATAGTATCATATTTATCATATATTTTATAAATTAGAACAATAGTAGATATTACAAATGTAATTAGAAAAAGTATCTTAAAAATAGATTTTATAGAATTAGTTTTAAAATTAAATTTTACAAAAGTAAAAGTATCCAAAATGCCTGTTAATAATATCAATATAAATAGCACTATAGATGGCAATAGGCTATTGACTTTTACCACCGATGTTAATATACCTAAAATAATAATGGATAAAAAAAGTATATAAATTAATGCTTTTGATTTGAATTTGTTATAAAAACTCATATTATTACATCCTTTTAAATTATATGTATAGATTAATAATAAAATATACGCAAGTTAATATATTCTATATAGTACCATAAATGTAAAGATAAATACAAATTATATTCTTTAAGAATGATGTTTAAGTGAAGTATATTATTGAAATAGAAAGTAAGGTGTAGTAGATTTTTTATATAGATCTACTACATTTTTTTATTTTATTAGCTTGTAAGTTTCATAAAAATGTTATACGATATTAATGTAAGCGATTACTTTCATATTTTAGGAGGGATAAATATGGTCAACTTTCTTGAATTAAAAAAAGTAACTTTATCAAATGGAGAAACACTGTCATATAGGGAAGAGGGAACAGGAGAGAAAAATTTACTGCTTATCCATGGTAACATGTCTTCATCAAAACACTGGGATATTCTCGTAGATGAACTTAAAGACAAGTACAAAATAACTGCAGTTGATATGCGAGGATTTGGAGAATCTAGTTATAATACACCCATTAATTCACTAAATGATTTCGCAAAAGACATTGAAGAGTTTTTGAAGCTTATAGGAATTAGTTCATGTTCAGCTATTGGTTGGTCAACAGGTGGTGGGGTTGCTTTGGAGTTAGCAGCTAATTGTCCAGAAAAAATAGAAAAAGTAGTATTATTAGAGTCTGTAGGGGTTAAAGGGTATCCTATATATAAAAAGGATTCTAATGGACAGGCTACGAATGTATTATTAAAAACAAAAGAAGAGATTGCAGAAGATCCAGTGCAAGTTAAGCCAGTATTAGATGCTTTAAAGGATAGAAATAAAGAATTCTATAAAACCGTATGGAATGCTGCTATTTATACACATAATAGACCAAAAGAAGAAAAATATAATGAATACTTAGAGGACATGCTAACTCAGAGGAATTTAGTTGATGTGGATTATGCTTTGGCACATTTTAATATGACTAATGAAAGTAATGGAGTTGAAGAAGGTAGTAATAAATGCTCCCTTGTAAAGGCTGAGGTTTTGATAATGCAAGGGGAGAGGGATTATGTAGTTCCGTTATACATGGCTGAAGATATAAATAAATATATTGAGAATTCAAAACTAGTTTTATTAAAGGATTCAGGACATTCACCAATGATTGATAATATGAAAGCAGTTGTGAATGCAATAATTGAATTTATACCAAGCAAATAAGTGAATGAAAATTAAAAATATAAGAAAATTTTTAGTAGGAGTTTGAACTAATATTCAGGCTCCTATTTGTTTTAAAAAAGTTAAAGAAAATTTAATAGTTTATCAATTTTTCTTTCTAAAAAATACATTTTCAAGAATAATCAGAAAATTCAAAAACTAATATTGACAGCTGTATAAGAAAATGTTTACAATTGAATTGTAAGTAAATACTTACATTCTATATCATTGGAATGGAGGATTAATATGAACAGTGTAGGAATAGTAGGACTGGGGCTTTATATACCTGAAAGTACGATGACAGCTAAGGAGATTTCTGAAGCAACAAATGGTATTTGGAGTGAAGAAGCTGTAATAAAAAAATTAGGAATAGTAGAAAAAACTATACCAGGAGAAGATGATGGAACTCAAGAGATGGGAGTAAGGGCTGCTTTTGATGCATTAAAAGATGCTAATATATCTCCAGAAGAAATAGATGTAATCTTATGTATGGGAGAGGAATGGAAAGAATATCCCCTTACCACATCAGCTCTTTACATACAAGGAAAGATTGGTGCAAAAAACGCATGGGGAATAGATATTCAAAATAGATGTTGCACAACAGTATCAGCTCTAAAGATAGCTAAAGATATGCTATTAGCAGATGATTCAATAAATACTGTCATGATAGTTGGAGGATATAGAAACGGAGATTTTGTTGATTATTCAGATTCAAATATGTCAATGATGTACAACCTATCAGCTGGTGGTGGAGCAATTATATTAAAGAAAAATTCAGGTAAAAATATTGTACTTGGTTCACATGTAAAAGCCGATGGAACTTTTGCAAGAGATGCAGGAGTTGAAATAGGGGGAATTGAGAAGCCTTTTAATGAATCAAATGTTTTGGAAGGATATAAATCACTTAGGTTAATGGATGCTAAACACATGAAAGATGGACTAAATGAAGTTTCAATGCCTAATTGGTTTGAATGTATTGATAAAGCTTTAGAAAAATCAGATTTAAGAAGAGAAGATATAGATTATCTTGCAGTTTTGCATTTCAAAAAATCTATGCACGATTTTATGTTAAAAGAACTGGGACTGAAAGAAGACCAATCAATTTACTTATCTGATTATGGTCACATGGGACAAGTAGATCAGATACTGTCATTAAAACTTGCGCTAAAAGAAGGAAAGGTAAAAGATGGATCAGTAGTACTTATGATAGCAGCTGGAATAGGTTATGTATGGTCAGCAAACGTAATTAAATGGGGAGAGTGTTAACGTATGGATACATTTTTTCAAATATTCTTTAGTAGTTTAGAAACTGGAAGTGTTTATGCCCTAGCTGCCCTAGGAATAATAATAATCTTTAGAACAAGTAGAACTACTAACTTTGCACAAGGTTCCATAGGAATGTTTAATGCCTTTGCTGCAACATTTGCACTTATTCATATGGGTCTACCAGCATGGGCAGCAGCTATAGTTGGAATGATTGCTGCATTTGCATCTGGGGTATTAGTAGATATTATTATTATCAGAAAAGCTAAAAAAACATCCCCAGTAGGAAAACAAATCATAACCTTTGGAATAATAATGCTTTTTCTTGGTATTGCACCAATGATATTTGGGTCAACTCCATTAAATTTTCCTAAGTTTATAGAAAGTGGAACAGTAAGTATATTGGGAGCATCTATATCTTACAATGCATTATTGAACATATCAGTTGGATTAATAATAATGTCAATACTATTTTATTTTTTGCAAAATACAAAATGGGGACTTGCAGTAAGAGTTACAGCTTCTAATGAGCAAACAGCAAGACTTATGGGGGTTCCAACATCTTTAGTAACCATGGGAGCTTGGGCAATTGCAGCTGCCTTAGGTACACTAGCAGCACTTATGCTTGCACCAGCTATTACTGTAAACGTATCAATGATGGATAATGTACAAACTAATGCACTTATAGCTTGTGTACTTGGAGGATTTCAAACCTTTTATGGACCTGTTCTTGGTGCTTATATAATCGGACTTTTTAGAAATGTGCTTATATATTATGTTTCATCAACTTGGGGAGAACCTATACTATTTACTTTAATCTTGCTATTTATAGTCATAAGACCAAATGGAATAATAGGAAAGAAAATAATAAAGAAGGTATAGGAGGAACAAAGATATGAAGAAAATTTTACAAAATAGATATATTAAATATATTTTGCTAGGGATTATATTAGCGTCGTTACCATTTTTGCAGGATATGGGTCTTATAAAAAGTTCTACCATAACTACTTTTGGAACAATATTGTTTTATGCGATAGTAGCAATAGGATTAAATGTTCTTTTAGGGTATTCAGGGCTTATATCTTTAGGAACAGCAGGATTTATGGGGCTTGGAGCTTATTTATCTGCATACTTGACTCAAGATTTAAAGTTACCTTTTTTATTATCACTTATAATATCAATACTTGTACCTCTAATAATAGGTCTTGTAATAGGTCTTGTATCATTAAGGATTTCAGGAATGTATTTGGCTATAGCAACTTTAGCAGTATCAGAGATATTTAAAAAGATATTTATAGAATTTGACAATATAACAGGGGGGTTTTCAGGGAAAAAAGCAGCTTATCCAGAAATATTTGGGTTCCACTTTAATAGAGATACAAGCTTTATATTAATTGTTGTTATATTGATTTTAGTTATGATACTTACAGATAATTTTATACATTCATCAACAGGCAGAGCACTTTTGACCATGAGAGTTAGTGAAGCAGCAGCTCAAGCTATGGGAATAAACTTGCTTAAATATAAGCTTACAGCATTTGCAATTGCAACAGTATATGCATCTTTAGGGGGAGTTTTATATGTTCATTTTATAAGATTTTCTTATCCAGCTACATGGAATTTACTTTTATCTCTACAAATACTTGCAGTAATAGTTATTGGTGGTTTAAGAACTATTACTGGTCCAATTGTAGGTTCAATAATTGTGTTTGGAGTTCCAGAATTAATATTAAAGCAGTTACCTGTTATAGGAAGCATAGATGGACTTGCTTATGTATTCACCGGAGTTTTAATAATAATTGTAATACTATTTTATCCACATGGACTGGTTTATATAGGTAAAGACATTAAAAACTATATTAATAAAAAGAAGGTGAAGGTAAATGAGCTTAATGCAGACGCTTAAGATTGAAAACTTATCCATAGCTTTTGGTGGGTTAAAGGCTGTTGAGGATTTAAGCTTCCACATAAATGAAGGTGAAATATATGGACTTATAGGACCAAATGGTGCTGGTAAAACTACAGTATTTAATTGTATAACACAGTTTTATAAACCTGATCATGGAAAAGTAATATTTAAAAGCTTAAAAAATGAAGATGTTGATTTAGTAGAAAAAAATACTCACGATATTATAAAGCTTGGACTTGTTAGAACCTTTCAAAATGTAGAGCTTATCCAGGATTTAAGTTTGTTAGAAAATTTACTTATAGGAGCTCATATTGATTATAAATCAGGGTCGTTTTCAAATGCATTTAGAACTAGAAAAGCAAAAAAAGAGGAAAAAAACAATATTGAAAAGGGAGAAAAAATCCTTAAGTTTTTGGGACTAGAAGATAAAAAGGCAGAACTTGCAGGTGGTCAGCCATATGGGGTATTAAAAAAAATAGAACTTGGAAGAACACTTATGAGTAATCCTAAACTAATAATTTTAGATGAACCTGCTGCAGGTCTTAATGACACTGAAACCTTAGAACTAGCAAAATTAATTAGAAATATAAGAGATGAATATAAATGCAATATTTTATTAGTTGAACATGATATGAGACTTGTAATGGATATTTGTGATCGAATATGTGCAATATCTTTTGGGAAAAAACTTGCAGAAGGCACACCTAAAGAAATTCAAACTAACAAAGAGGTTCAAGAAGCTTATTTAGGAAAGGATGAGTAAGATGGATAATTTAGCATTAAAAATAAAAAATCTTACTGTTTCATATGGAAGCATAAAAGCCCTAAAAGGAATAGATATAGAAGTTACAGAAGGGCAAATAGTTGCTTTACTTGGAGCCAATGGTGCTGGTAAAACAACTACCTTAAAAACTTTATCTGGACTTGTAGACGCAGAAGGTGGAAGTATAGAGTTTTATGGGAAAAACATCACTAATTTATCACCAGAGAAAATAACATCATTAGGGATAGTTCAATCACCTGAAGGTAGGCAGATATTTTCGGATATTACAGTAGAAGAAAACTTAAGAATAGGAGCTTTTACCCTAAAGAAAAAGAAGGAAATAGAAAAAAACTTTGAAAGGGTTTATGGATACTTTCCAATATTAAAGGAAAGAAGAAAACAAGTAGCAGGAACATTAAGTGGTGGAGAACAGCAAATGCTTGCAATAGCAAGAGCTTTAATGGCTAGTCCTAAAGTACTTCTTTTAGATGAACCATCATTAGGGTTAGCTCCCCTTATAGTAAAGAATATTTTTGAAATTGTAAAAGAAATAAATCAAGAAGGAACAACAGTACTTATAATTGAACAAAATGCGCTTCAAACTCTAAAAATAGCAAATTACGCCTATGTATTAGAAGTTGGGGAAATAAATATTTCAGGAAAGGCAAGTGAGTTAATCCAAGATAAAAGATTATTAGATGCATATCTTGGGGGAGAGTAAAGTCTTTAGGGAGTAATCCTTAATATATAGCCCAAAAATAAATTAAATATATGGAGGGAAATTTCATGAGAAAAAAAATTTCATTACTTTTAGCTTCACTTACATTAACAATGGCTTTTGCGGGGTGTGGTAAAAAAGAAGAAGCTGCTCAAGGTGTTACTGAAACATCTATAAAAGTGGGAAATAGTATAGCTACATCAGGAGCATTTGCCCCAGTAGGGGTTCCATTTAAAGCTGGTATTGAAGCTTACTTCAAAATGGTAAATGAAGGTGGAGGGGTTAAGGGTAGAAAAATAGAGTATGTTCATCAAGATGATGAATTTAACCCTGAAAAAGGAAAGGCTATACTAGATAAACTTGTAAATGATGAAAAAGTATTTGCTATAGTAGGTCACTTTGGAACTCCAGTAGTAGGAGCAACATTAGATGATCTTAAAGAAATAGGAATACCGTCTGTATACTTTGCAACAGGTACAGGAATTCTTTATAACGAAAATGCAACTAAAGGGGAAGGAGATAACATATTCCCTGTACAACCTGTATATCCAATGGAAGGTCGTATAATGACAGCATGGGCTAAAGGAGAGTTTAAGGCAGATAAAATAGGTGTAATTTATACCAATGATGATGCTGGTAAAGACTTAGTTAAAGGAGTTGAAACAGAGGCTAAAAATATTGGTGGAATTGAGGTTGTAAGTGAACAAGTTGCACCAGGAGCTGAGGATGTTTCTGCAGCTGTAACAAAGATTAAAAATTCAGATGTAGATACAATAATAATTGCTGGAATACAAGGTACATTTCCTCAGATAGCAAAAGAACTTGCAAAGCAAGGAAATACAAAACCTGCTATAACAACATATGTAAACGTTGATAAGACTATGGTTAATGCAATAAAAGCAGATGTAGCTGATAAATATGAAGTTTACGGTAATGCATGGGTTGATGTATCATCACCTTCTATGGGCGAGTTCCAAAAATGGGTTAAACAAGCTTCAAATGAAGACTTTACTGCTAATGCTTATGCTATGACTGGTTGGATAGCAGCTGACTTCTTTGTAAAAGGTTTAGAAAAAGTTGATGGAGAAATTACTTGGGAAAACTATATAAAAGCTATGGAAAAAGAACCAATAAAGAATCCTTTTGGTGGAAGTATAGATTTTGCTGGTGGAAAGAGACTAGGTACTCAAGAGATGTCTTTAGCAAAAATGGACTTGAAGAGCCCAACTGGATGGTCTCCACATATTGGATTTAAGAGTATAAATGATATCTTAAAAAAATAAATAGGCTTTATGTTTTGGCTATCAGTCAAAATTCTTTGGCTGATAGCATAAAAACCTAAGGGAGGTCTTATTATGTTACAAACAATTAAATCAAAAGAAGTGATAAATGAAAAATATATAACTATTGAGGAAGCCTTAAGAAAAATTAAAACAGGGGATATTATTGTTTCAGCTCTTGCAGCAGCAGAACCTGTAGAAATTTTAAGAAACCTCCATAAAATAGCTGATAGAGTGGAGGACGTAACTGTTACTACTTGTCTACCTATAGAAATGGCAGAATATTTTATTAATCCTAAATACAATAAATCCTTTAAGATGGACGGTTGGTTTTATACAGCTGCAATGAGAAAAGCTCATGGAAATGGGAACATATCATTTATCCCTAATCATCTGCATTTAGCAGCAGTAAAAAGATTAAATCATAAAAAGCCTAATATATTTATAGGAACTGCAACACTACCAGATAAACATGGCTATGTTTCACTGTCATTAAGTAATGTGTATGAAAAGAGAATGATAGAAAAAGCTGATTTAGTAATTTTGGAGATTAATCCTAATTTTCCAAGAACCTTAGGAGATGTTGAAGTTCATATAAGAGATATAGATTATATGATAGAAACACATTATGCTGTTCCTGAACTTCTTGATGTTGAGCCAAATGAAAAGGACTTAAAAATAGGTAAACTTATATCAGATAGAATTAATGATGGTGATTGTATTCAACTAGGAATAGGTGGAATACCTAACGCTGTTGCTGCTTCATTGGTTGATAAAAAGGATTTAGGAATTCACACTGAAATGTTTACTACAGGAATGATGAAACTTGTAAAATCAGGAGTAATAAATGGAAAAAACAAAAATATTTATAAAGGAAAACATGTTGCAGCTTTTGCACTTGGAACAAAGGAACTTTACGATTTTATAAATGATAATCCATCAGTTATGATAATGGACGGGTATTGGACAAATGATCCTTATGTAATTGGATTAAATGACAATCAAGTTTCTATTAATACTACAATAGAAATAGATTTAACTGGTCAATGTGCATCGGAGTCAATAGGATCTACTCAATTTAGCGGAACTGGAGGACAAGCTGATACTGCAATTGGAGCACAAAGATCAAAAAATGGTCGTTCATTTATAGCATTGTATTCAACAGCTATGGTTAAAAATAAAGAAACTGGAGAAAGAGAAGAGATATCAAAAATAGTTCCCTTCTTAAAACCAGGAGCTGCTGTGAGTTTATCAAGAAATGATGTTGATTTAGTAGTTACTGAATATGGAGTTGCAGAACTTAGAGGAACTACAATCAGTGAAAGAGTTCATAGATTAATAAATATAGCACACCCAAAGTTTAAAGAGGAGCTTTTAAGAAGTGCAAAAACATTAGGGTTAATTTAGAAAAGTTTAGTTGGAGGTGGGAATGTGGCTTTTGTAGAATATAAGGGGAAAAATATTTATTACGAAGTACATGGAGAAGGGGAACCAATTGTAATTTTAAATGGAATAATGATGTCCCATATAAGCTGGAGTTTCTGTATACCAGAGCTTTGTAGAAACAATAAAGTAATACTTCTTGATTTTTTAGATCAAGGAAAATCTGATAAAATGGATAGCTTATATAAGCAAGACATACAAGTTGAAGTAGTTAAAACTGTGATAGATAAATTAAAATTAGATAAAATTAATTTATTTGGAATATCCTATGGTGGAGAAGTTGCATTACAGTTTGCATTAAAATATAAAGATTTTTTAAATAAGCTTATACTATTTAATACCACAAGTTGTACAAATTCATGGCTTAAGGACATTGGAAGAGGGTGGATAAATGCAGCTGAAACAGTAGATCCAGAAACCTTTTATAACGTTACAATACCTGTAATATACTCTCCAAACTTTTATAATAAAAACATTGATTGGATGAATAGAAGAAAAGAAATATTATATAATGTCTTTCAAAAAGAGTTTCTTATGGCAATGGTAAGACTTATACAAAGCGCTGAAGGATATGATGTTAGAGATAGCTTAAATGAAATTAATACAGATACTTTGATTGTAAGTAGTGAACATGATTTTATAACACCAGTAATAGAACAAGAATACCTTTATAAAAATATTACTAATTCAAAATATATATTGATAAGAGAATGTGGTCACGCATCTATGTATGAAAAACCTAATGAATTTATTGGAATATTAAAAGGATATTTGTCTGTTAAGAAAGAAATAAAAATAGTATAATATTAATAATAAGTATGTAAGGGAATACTTACTATATAATTATAACTGCTGAAAGGGAGAAAAAATGAAATACAATAACGATACGAGTAAAAAAATAATGCATGAGGCATTAAAACTATTTTCTGAGCAGGGATATTATCCAACAACAACTAAACAGATAGCAGAGGAAGCTGGGGTTAATGAATTAACTATTTTTAGACATTTTGGGTCTAAGAGTAACTTGTTTCAAGTAACAACTGAACATTATGTAATAGATTCTCATGTTGACTATATATTAAATGACACAGAAGAATTAAGTTTTGAAGATAGTATTATGTTAATAACTGAGAGAATCTATAACTTATTTATTCAAAATACCAAGCTTTATAAGGTTCAAATGAAACTTGCAGACAATGAAAAAGATTTTATTAAACTTAAGCTTTCAAGAAAGTTAGTAAGTGTTCTTGAAGAATATTTTAGTAAACTAAAAGAAGAAAAACGTATAAAAGGAGAGCCTGTAATAATGGCTTTAACATTAATTAATAGCCTCTTAGGGGCATTTACAGTTGAACTTTTAAGCGATAACACAATGACAAAAATTTCATGGCAAGAGTTAGTTAAAGAACATGCAAGACAATTCATTTCATTATATAAAATTTAACAAATAAAAATAATTAATCTTATTCCAGCAGGAAGGATTAATTTTTTTAAAACAACATGTAAGTAATAACTTACATTCATGGAGGAGTAAAATGTTAAGATTAGAAAATAAAGTAGCCCTAGTTACTGGGGCATCTCAAGGAATAGGTAGATCAATAGCTGAAAGCTTCGCAGAAGAAGGAGCTACAGTAATAGGAATTGATATAAATAAATTACCGTACGAAAATAAAAACATTTATGGATATGAAGTAAACGTTGTAGATAGAGCTGGTATTAAAAGTTTTTTTGATTCTATAACAGAAAAATTTGGAAAAGTAGATATTTTAGTTAACAATGCAGGCATTACAAGAGATGCATTAATTCAAAAAATGACTGAAGAAATGTGGGATTTAGTTGTAGATGTTAACTTAAAGGGATTATTTAATATAACTCAGTTAATAGGACCACACATGATGGAAAAAGGAAAAGGTTCAATAATAAATATAGCTTCTGTTGTAGGAGAATACGGAAATGTAGGACAAACTAATTATGCTGCTACAAAAGCAGGAGTAATAGGTTTAACTAAAACCTGGGCAAAAGAATTTGCAAGGAAAGGGGCTAATATAAGGGTAACCTCAATAGCACCTGGATATGTAAATACAGATATGATGAAAACTGTACCAGATAAAGTTTTGGAAAATATAAAATCCAAGACAATGCTTGGAAGATTAGGTGAGCCAGAAGAAATAGCAAAAGCAGTTTTATTTTTGGCTAGTGATGAATCATCTTATATAACAGGACACAATTTGTCAGTTAACGGCGGAATGAGATTATAGGAGGATGGGTATGAGAGATGTAGTTATAGTATCAGCAGTTAGAACTCCAATTGGTAGTTTTGGTGGAGGTTTATCTAGCCTTAGCGCTGTAGATTTAGGTGTAATTACTGCTAAGGAGGCCATAAAAAGAGCAAAAATAAATCCAGAAGAAATAAATGAAGTTTTAATTGGAAATGTTCTTGGATATGGTCTTGGACAAAATATAGCAAGACAAATTTCAGTAAAATCAGGAATTCCAGTTGAAGTCCCAAGTATGACATTAAATAAACTTTGTGGTTCTGGGTTAAGAGCTATAACTTTAGCTGTACAAGAAATTATGCTAGGTGATGCTGAGGTTATTTTATGCGGTGGAACAGAAAGTATGAGCAATGCACCATATATAGTCCCTTCAGCTAGATTTGGTCAAAGAATGGGTAATGGAAAATTAATAGATACAATGATTGAAGATGGGTTAACTGATGCTTTTAATAAATATCATATGGGAATAACTGCAGAAAACATAGCAGAGAAATGGAATATATTAAGAGAAGAACAGGATAAGTTTGCAGCTAATAGTCAAAGAAAAGCTATAGAAGCTCAGAACTTAGGTAGATTTGATGAGGAAATAGTAAAAATAGAGATTCCAAAGAAAAAAGGGGAAAACATCATATTTTATAAGGATGAATATATAAAAGAAAATGTTACCTTAGAGAAACTTAGTAAATTAAAGACGGCTTTCAAAAAAGATGGAACAGTAACAGCAGGAAATTCATCAGGAATTAATGATGGCGCAGCCATGCTTATAGTAATGAGTAAGGATAAAGCAGATGCTCTAGGATTAAAATCATTAGCAACAGTAAAAGGATATGCATCTGCTGGGGTTGACCCTGAAATTATGGGTTATGGTCCTGTACCTTCAACTAGAAATGCTTTAAAAAAAGCTAAATGGACAGTTAAAGATTTAGATTTAGTTGAGGCAAATGAGGCTTTTGCTGCTCAGTCTATCTCAGTTATTAAAGATTTAGACTTAGATTTAGATAAAGTGAATGTAAATGGGGGAGCTATTGCCTTAGGGCATCCAATTGGTTGCTCTGGTGCAAGAATAGTAGTAACATTGCTTCACGAAATGAAAAGAAGAGATGCTAAAAAAGGCTTAGCTACACTTTGTATAGGTGGAGGAATGGGAACTTCAATATTGGTTGAAAGAGAATAATTAAGGAGAGGATTATTATGATAGGTAAAACTATTAATGAAATAAAGATAGGTGATAAGTCTAGCTATAGTAGAACAGTATGTGAAGCTGACGTAATCTTATTTGGAGGAGTAAGTGGAGATTTAAATCCTGCACATTTTAATGAAGAATACTCAAAAAACACTATGTTTAAAGGAAGAATAGCTCATGGAATGTTATCTGCAGGATATATATCTACTGTTTTAGGGATGCAGCTACCAGGACCAGGAACAATATATCTATCACAAGAATTAAAATTTACATCACCAGTTAAATTTGGTGATACAATAACAGCAACAGTGGAAGTTATAGAAAAGCTTGAAGAAAAAAATAGATTAATTTTAGAAACTACTTGCACAAATCAAAAAGGAGATATTGTTGTTAAGGGAAAAGCGATAGTTATGCCGCCTAAATAATACCCAAGCATTAGGAGCTTTAAATTAATTAGCTTTTTATCAAACCCCTTTTTAAATATTTTAAGGATGTAGTAATATTTGTTTCAAAGCAAATTAACTACATCCTTTATGTATATAAAGGTTTATTATCACCTTGGGTTTATGTATAATGGATAGTATATGGGATAGATTGGTATAACTGTAAAAGGGGGAATTTTGTGAAAAGGGTTTTATCTGTTTTTATGCTTGCTGTTTCTTTGCTTATATTTACTTCGTGTAAAGCTAAAAATCCAGTTGAGGTTAAAGAGAAATATATACAAAAAGCAGAATTAACAAAATCAGAAGATGATATTGTTAAATTGGTTGGAGATTATGAAAATCAAATTATGTATGATTTTAATTTAGATGATAAAGTACAATCTATTCAGATAAGCATATATGAATTAAAAGACAACAAATGGGATTCTAACATTGGGAGAACAAGTCAGGAATTTAAAGATATTAAGGGAAGATTAAGTATCAACTTTAATAATTATTTTTACGGATATAAAATTGCTTTTTTAAGTGAAAATTCAAGTGCTTCAACTAAATTTTCAACTGAGAAACCACAAGAGCCTTCAGCTATGGGACAACTCAGCTCATTTCTAGATAATAAAGCCGAGATTACCTACGATAAAGAAATTCCTCTAGTAGTTCAAGGGATAACTTCTGGGAATACCATGACTGCGCATACAGTAGACTACTTTTATACACCAGAAAAATATAAGGAACTTGGATATGATCGTGTTTATGCTGTTACTGTGCTTTTTAGTGAGAAACAAGTAAGTGACTTAAATGTAATAAAAGAGTAATAAACTAATTGTGATTATGTGATATTATTACCATAATAAAGATAACAGGAGGACTTATGAAGAAAAAATATCTTATTGTGGGTTTAATTTTTATAATTATACTACTGTCTATATTTATTAATTTTAGAAAGGCTAGGAGAATAAGTGAAGATACAGCCCTAAGACATAAAATAGTAGACACCATAAAACAATCAGGACATGTAGATTTTTCAGAGGTTACTGATTTTGAATGGGACACAATGTATATATTTATTCCTTATTCAAATCCAAACAATCTATTTAAGGATGAAGGAGTAAAGAGTTATAACTCAATATTTAGTATTGAACAGCTTGATTCAATAAATATGATTGCATTTGTTAAATCAAAAAAACTGGTTGCATTTGTTGAGGTACCTATAGAATATTTTAACAGTGACAAAAACACTAAATATTCTAAAGATTAACCTAGATATGTTAAATATCAAAGGATGCGAAAGACAATAAAATAATGCTTTTTAGAGAGGTAAAGGATATGGAAAATTTAAAAAATAAGATAAATTATAGAGAGATACAAATAGAAGAAATTAATATAAAGCTTTTTGATAATTTAAAGCGTCATCAAAATGTCACTCATTGTTGGAGAAAAATAGATGGAGAATGGGTGATTAAGGAAGTTCGTTTTGTTGAGGAATGGGGAAAAGAAGACTATGCTTTCCTTTCTGAATGTCTTAAAGGTGTTATAAACACAGACGGCGTGGTATATGGTGCTTTTTCAGATGGGATCTTAAAAGGATTTACATCAGTTGATGGTGATTTTTTAGGCAAGAATAGAGATTATATAAATCTTTCAAGTATCCATGTTTCTGAAGACATGAGGGGTTATGGAATAGGAAGAGAACTTTTTAAACTTGCGTCTAAATGGGCAAAAGCTCGTGGTGCTAAAAAGCTATATATTTCTGCCCACTCATCAGTTGAATCTCAAGCTTTTTATAAATCTTTAGGATGTGTTGAAGCAGTAGAGTATGACCAAAAGCATGTTGAGAAAGAGCCTTGTGATTGTCAACTTGAATACATTTTATAACTTAACTTAAGTATATAGGGGGTATTTATTTTGGGGAATAGAAAAAGGGGAGTATTAATAACTATAGTTATTATACTGGTGACCATAACATTTATCTTTTTTTACAAAAAGGATACTAATTCAAAAGAAGAATTAATAGGCAAGACCATTAAAATAGCTTTAGAAAATGGTGAGCTTCCAGATTATAATATTGTAAAAAATTATGAGAATATCATTGTATCCTCAGAGAACTTAGATAATAAAAACCTGAGTGAAGTTTTAAAGCAAAAATTAATAGTTATGACACCTTATGAAATAAAAGAGAAAGCTAATAAAGAGGGAGATTTTCTTTATTTAACTTTTAAGGACATTAGCATAGATAATCAAAACGCTTCAATAGAAATAGAGAACACTTGGGCAATATCAGATAGTAGTAAAGAAACTTATTTAAGTGGCGGTGGAATTAAAGTAAAATTTCATAAAAGCTTTGGAACGTGGAAAGAAAATTCTACTAGAGAGGTTTGGTTATCTTAATATTTTTAATTAAGAGTTTGTAGCAAAATTATGATAATTGTTTTGTTACAGACTCTTTTAAGAATCTTTAATTATTTATTGAGCGTTAAGTTACCTATTTTTAATTGAAAATCCCCTGAGGCCGCATAAATACTATATATAGTTATATAGATATATATATATCTATATATATTCCTAGAAATTTAAAATCACAGAATACAGGGAGGATTTTCTTCTATAATAAAATTAAGGAGATTGAGATGGAAAATATAATTACAGAAAGACTGGTTATAAGAAGATTTGAAAAAGATGATTGGCAAGACCTTTATGAATACCTATCAGATGAAGAAGTGGTTAAGTTTGAACCATATCATGTATTTAATGAAAAAAAGGCTAAGGAAGAGGCTGTACGAAGATCCAGTGATAAGAGTTTTTATGGAGTTTGTTTAAGAGAAAATAAAAAATTAATAGGAAACTTGTACTTCTCCAAAAAGGACTTTGATACCTGGGAGCTTGGTTATGTATTTAATAGAAAATATCAAGGGCAGGGTTATGCTACAGAAAGTGCTAGAGAATTAATTAATTATTCATTTACAAATCTAAATGTTAGGCGTGTTATTGCAAAGTGTAGTCCTAAAAATAATAATTCTTGGAAGCTACTTGAACGTTTAGGTATGAGAAGAGAAGGGTTGCTATTACAAAATGTCTATTTTAAAACAGATAATAATGGAGAGCCATTATGGATGGATACCTATGAATATGCAATGCTAAAATCAGAGTGGGAACAGTTAAACACATTAATACTGTAGAGGCTTCTTCCCAAGCCTCATTAAAGTCATTCTTGTTAAGATTATAATATTCAAATTGTTGAAACCAGAAAGGAATAACCTATGTTTAAACTATGGCTGACATTGGAACTTGCTAATATTCAAAAGAAAACAAACAATATATTCAAAAGTTACGTTAAGCTTGCTCTTATTTATATTGCGCCAACCTTAGGAATAATTTTATTAGGTCTAAGTGGACATAGAGGTACAATAACTGCTAAAACCATAATCATAAATCTAATAATAGTAGCAAATATGATTTCAACCTTAACTCACTTTATTATCTACCTCTCTTTTTTCAAAAACTTGGAGAAAGATGTAATTATAAAATTTCTTCCTGATAAATTACAACCATATATAAAGGTAAGAGTATTTATGGTATTAGTAAAATGGACTTTACCTTTAGTTTCAGCTATTTTGCTAAGCTTAAGACCTGTACTAAATATATCAAATCCTTTGTTTATCTTATCTTCTATTTTATTTATAGCTAGTTGGTTTATTTTTAACTATTTAATTGCTATTTATATAAGATACTTCTTAAATACTATAAATAGGAAGATGGAAAAGGTACTAAAATTTATATTAGGTTTTTGGGGAACATTCACATTTATTGTACCTAACTACGGAGCTTTTTTATACTTAAATGAAATTTCTCCAGATTTAAAAAAGGAAGTTCCTATTACAAATATCAATATAAATATTTTTCATATTATAACGCTTATTCTCATATTTATATTAGCTTTAGTTCTTTTTTATTTTTCAGAAAATCATTTAAATCTTAACATAAGAAAAATAGTGAAAAATAGGAGTGAAAAACCTTTTAGAAAAAGGAATCAGCATATTGAAAAGCTTCTATTAAAGGTAACAGAAAAATTATTTAGAAATATTACTCCTATGGATAAGCTAGTTCTTCAAAAGGATATAAAGGAACTTTCTAGAGATAATAGGGGGGCAGTATTTGGAATACTTATTACTCAGATTATTTATATTATTTGTGTTATAGCAATATATCATGATATTGATATAAGTGGAGTAAAAAGCAGTATTGAAATTTCTATGAGCATGAGCTTTATTATCTTTATATACATGGGAATTATATATTGGACTAGTGGACGTTTTTCTATAAAAGATATTCTTTGTGTTAGTGAAGATACTGATCTACTTGGAAAATACAATATAAACTTCAATAGAGAAGATTTAATAAAAGTTAAACGAAACTTTGCAGGTCTAATTCTATTTTATCCAATGGGTATTATTTATGTTGTTGCACTTTTAACTAGATATAATATATGGGGATGGCTTGGACTGATTTCTTCACTTTTTACTTTTATAATATTAGAACGACTCTTAAGTTTAAATTTAGTAAATAAGATTAATGGTGAGGTAAATAACAAAAGAATATTTAGGTGGATAAACACACTTCTAATATTAGCTGCAATCAATTTATTTACCCAGCTATTAATGAGAGGATATGAGCTTCCTATAATCAATAGTGCATTAATGTTAATTGGTACAAACGTACTTTTGATAATTATTTATATGTTTAATTTGTATATTAAGAAGTTTAATTTAAGAAAGAGAGAAAACTAACATGTTAAAAATTGATGATTTGAACTTTTCTTATGATGATGAGAAAAAGATATTAGATGGAGCCTCATTTAAAATTGAAACAGGTAAGATATACTGTCTTTTAGGAGTAAATGGTTCTGGAAAAACCACCTTATTTAACTGCATAACAGGATTTTTAGACTCTAATATTAATCTAGATAAAAAATTTGTAAATGAAGAGATCTTATATATTCATGATGAAATGTCTTTTTATAAAAACTTAACTGGAAGTGAGTTTTTAGATTTAATTCTAAAACTTAAAAAAGTAACAATAGACTTAACTGAATATAATAGATTAGTAGACGAACTTAGAATGAAAGAATATATAGATAATCCAATAGGCATATACTCTTTAGGTACTAAGCAAAAGTTAGTTTTAATAATTGGTTTCTTATTAAATTATAAATATATCCTAATGGACGAGCCTTTTGGTACAATAGATTTTATATCTGCTGAAGTTATAATAGATACCATTAGAAGATACGTAAATAAAGGAACAACAGTTGTAATATCAACACATTTAATAGATATAGCTAAAGACATATCAGATACAATTCTATTTTTGAACAATGGGAAGATATATGAAGTTAAAAATAATTTTAATACACCAGAGGAAATGAAGAATTGGATAAGAGGATTAGTTTAACAATAAAATATTCCAAGGGACTGCCATATTACTAATAGGTCAGTCCCTTTTATTATGTTTTTTTGCTAAAACAAGAAGATAAGCTGGTGGCTCATTAGGATTTAATTCAGAGACGGTCTTTTTTTCTATATGGAACTTTTCTGTAAAAGAATAAAAGAAGTTTGGAAGCGAAGAATAAAGGAACTTTGGAAGCTAAGAATATAAGAACTTTAGAACCAAAGTTCCGCCTTAAGAATATAATTGTAGTAAAGAAAGTAAATAGTGAGGTTATTAATATGACAGATAAAAGAGAAAATCCAGAGTTCACAGATGAGGATTCTTCCGAAGAGGACATAATAGAAGATTGGGCTATAATGCAACCATATGATTATGTGGAAAGAGAAATTTTTCATAGTACCATTAATAAAAATACTAAAGTAATAATGGATAATGGGGAGCTACAGAATGAAGAAGAAAATGTTGAGAAAATAAAAATTAATGATGAAAATAAAGCCAAGAGTTCATCAAACAATATTGATAGATTGACAAGAGTTATGAGTGAAGAAGAGGGACAAAGTAAAAGGAGTTATTTACTAAGAAATGTAACAATAAGGAGGATGGGAGAATTAAAACTACTACACCCAGATATTAATATACCATTAAATAGAATAATAGATATGGCGCTAAATCATTACTATTACTATATAAAAGAAGGCGGAGAATTTAGAGAGTATTAAAGAGGATACATTATATTGACAATGTCATTAAGTTAGTCATTGAACATATTTGATAATTTATGCAGAGGATATCTACCGGAATATAAGATACC